>CAIOIJ010000090.1 GCA_903858325.1 uncultured Actinomycetes bacterium | reverse complement strand
TGTGCGAACTTTATTTGCAACTTGCGCAGGGGTATGGAACTCAGCATGAGCAAGGGCTTTACTCTCTATTTCATAAATGGCGAAGGGAGGTAATCCATCGCGGATTGCGGAGGCAGTTTCGCGAGCAATAACAGTTGCATGTGCGGGGGAGATTTCACCGGAAGCAAGGGCGGAGCATGTATTTGGTAGATGGTTGACTAGAGTGCGAGCAACATCGATACGAATCTGTGCGCTATTTGGAGACATGCGCAGCGCAGTAGAGATATCTTCGCGCTCTGCATCATCGACTCCGAAGAAGATGCCTTCGCCCACTGATGGTTCATCGCCAGCAACGGCGACAATCGCTCTCTGCATCGCGCCTTGAAGCCACGCGCTTTGACGCTCCAAAGCGCTCAAGTAATCGATGCGTGCGCCACTTTCAAGTGTGTGAGGATCTATAGCAATAAGCGCAGCTAGAGTCTCGATGCCCGGAGTGGCGCGTAATAGTGCTGCAACATCCGAACTCGCGATCTTCATAGAGTGAATACTTTAGGAAGACACTGACATACAGAATTAGTTATACACAATAATTTTTTATGATGAAGATCTACTTCTCTTGAATAGTTGTTGGCGCTCCATGAACATTGAGGATTTCCTGCGCATTTGCAGGCTTTGTGTCACCGCCAAGTTTTGCACCTTCACCACTGCGGTTGAGGGGTTTAGCTGGTGCATCGCCACGATGAATCGCAGGGACGGTACCTAATAATCCTTTTTGGAAATCTTCAAATGCTTGCAAAACTTCACGCTTTGTATTCATAACAAATGGACCCATCCAAGCAACAGGTTCTTTGATTGGTTGGCCGCCAAGAATGAAAAGTTCTAATTCGGGAGATCGCGACTCTTGATTATTTGCTGCACGAACAACAATGGTGTCGCCTTCATCGAAAACAGTGAGCTGACCCATCTGCACAGGCTTAGATTCTTCGCCCATAAATCCGTGACCAGCTAATGTGTATACAAGTGCGTTGTAATCACGGCGCCATGGCAACCGAAGTTCTGCACCCGGTGCAACAGTTGCATGCACCAAAGTAATAGGAGTTTGAGTTGTTCCTGGTCCCTGATGCCCATCTACTTCGCCCGCAATAATTCGAATAAGTGCGCCGCCATCAGCTGATGAAACTAGTGCAACATCTTTTGCGCGAACATCCTGGTAGGCAGGAGGCGACCATTTCTTCGCTGCAGGCAGATTTACCCATAATTGAAATCCGTGAAATAACCCGCCACTCATCACTAAATGTTCTGGGGGAGTTTCGATATGCAGAATTCCTGCGCCCGCAGTCATCCATTGGGTATCACCATTTGTAATCGTTCCTCCACCACCATTGTTGTCATAGTGGTCGAAGATTCCATCAATAATGTATGTAACAGTTTCAAATCCACGATGTGGGTGCCACGGAGTTCCTTTTGGCTCACCTGGTGCATATTCAACTTCGCCCATTTGATCTAAGTGAATGAAAGGGTCGAGCTGCGCCATATCAACACCCGCAAATGCACGACGAACTGGAAAACCTTCACCTTCGAAACCTTGTGGCGCGGTCGTAATACTTTTTACACGACGTGCACGACTATCTGGCGCACTACTTACGCGAGGCAAAATAGTTATATCGCTAACGGTTACTGCAGGCATCTCGACTCTCCTTCGACAATGCCAAGAGTAATTGAACTTTCAACTACATGCAATTCGAATCGTGACAAAGCAAAAAGCTGGGCTAAAGGCGACTGTGCTCTTATCTTTTCAGTCGCCATAGCCGCAGCTTTTGGCTTCTTTACTTTCTAAAGTGCCTTAAGCGCGCTAACTACCTTCGTGAGCGAAGCCTTTGCATCACCAAAGAGCAACATAGTCTTTGGATCATAGAGAAGTTCATTCTCGATTCCTGCAAAACCAGGACGCATTGAACGCTTCAAGAAGACAACGTTTGCAGCATTTGAAACTTCGAGGATTGGCATTCCATAAATTGGGCAACCAGGTGAGTTTTGCGCAGCTGGATTCACTACGTCATTTGCTCCGATAACGATTGCAACATCTGTTTGACCAAAAGTTGGGTTGACTTCATCCATCTCGAGTAATTGATCGTAAGGAACATTTGCTTCAGCAAGTAACACGTTCATATGCCCAGGCATACGACCTGCAACCGGGTGAATTCCGTATGCAACATCGATACCTTTTGCAATCATCAAATCTGCAAGTTCGCGAACTGTGTGCTGTGCTTGCGCAACAGCTAATCCAAAACCAGGAACGATTACTACACGACGTGCGTAGTTGAGCAAGATTGCAACATCGTCAGGTGAACCTGAACGCACTGGGCGCTCTTCGGCAACGCCAGAAGTATCTTGTGGCTTTGCAGTAAATGCACCAAAGAGAGTTCCAAAGAGTGAGCGTCCCATAGCTTCGGCCATCAAGCGCGTCAAGATTGTTCCTGAGGCACCAACAAGAGTTCCCGCAATAATCAATAGAACTGAGTTGAGTACGTAGCCACTTGCAGCAACGGTTAGACCAGTAAATGCATTGAGAAGTGAGATAACGATAGGTACATCTGCGCCACCTACTGGGAGCACGAAAAGCACACCAAAGAGAAGTGAAAGTGCAGCAAGTACTAATAGAGGTGTAGTTCCGAGAGCTGAAACAACCCATACAGCAACGCCTAATACGGCAACAAGTGTTCCTGCGATAACAAAACGTCCGCCAGGAAAAACAACTGGGCGAGTAGTCATCAATTCCTGAAGTTTCAAGAAGGTAATGATTGAACCGCTGAAAGAAACACAGCCGACAATTACTGTAAATACCGTGAAGATAACTTCTGCAGTTGTTGCGGTATTACCAAGGTGAAGGTATTCAACGATTGCAACGAGAGCTGCTGCGCCACCGCCAACACCATTGAATAGTGCTACAAGTTGTGGCATCTGAGTCATCTGAACTTTGCGTGCTGCTGGAACACCAATGAGTGCACCTACTGCAACTGCGCCAAGGATCCATCCCAAGTTATTGAGTGGAAGCGAAGAACCCTCATTTGCGTAAAAGAAAACAACGAGCGTTGCAATAGTTGCACCGACTGCACCAATTTTATTTCCACGGCGAGCAGTTTTTGGATGAGACAAACCTTTGAGAGCAAGAATGAAGCAGACACCTGCAAAGAGGCCGATGAGGTCGTAAAGAGTGCGGCTCATTATTTCTTACCTTTGAACATTTCGAGCATTCGATCCGTTACAACAAAACCACCAACCATATTGATAGTTGCTAGCACGATCGCTGCGACAGCTAATCCGAGCTCAAGATTTGTGGAGCTATGGTCGGCAACAATGATTGCTCCGACCAAAATCACTCCGTGAATTGCATTTGCACCACTCATTAGTGGAGTGTGCAATGTCGAGGATACTTTCGAAACTACTTCAAAACCGACGAATACCGCCAGCGTGAAGATAGAGATGATTGCGACTGCACTCATTACTTAGCTCCTCCTGAATTTCTACGAGCACCAGCATGTGTAACTGCTGAACCATTGATGATTTCATCCTCAAAATTGAGGTCGAATGAGACAGGCGCACCATCGGCACCAGCCTTAGTAAATAGTGTGAGTAGGTTGACTACGTTGCGTGAATACAAACTTGATGCGTGGAAAGACAATTGGCTCGGAACATCTTTTCCGCCCCAAATTTTTACTCCGCCTGCGGTTGTAATAACTTCACCAGGTTTTGATCCTTCAACATTGCCGCCAGTTTCTGCAGCAAGGTCAACGATTACAGTTCCTGGTGCCATTGAATCAACCATGGCTTGCGTCATCAATCGCGGTGCTGCGCGTCCTGGAACTGCCGCAGTTGTAATAACCAAGTGTGATTTAGCAATGTATGGAGTCAAAAGTTCGCGCTGTTTTGCTGCGCGCTCTTCAGTCATCTCACGTGCATATCCACCGGTGCCTTCAAGTGATTCAAGTTCGAGTTCAATAAATGTTGCACCCATTGATTTCACTTCATCAGCAGAAGAAGGTCGCACGTCGTATGCAGAAACAACTGCGCCAAGTCGGCGAGCTGTTGCAATTGCTTGAAGACCTGCAACGCCTGCACCTAAAACAAGAACTTGAGCCGGAGTAACTGTTCCAGCTGCAGTCATTAGAAGTGGGAAAAAGCGTGGAGACATTTCTGCTCCAACAAGTACTGCTCTATATCCAGCACAGAGTGCTTGCGAAGTAAGAGCATCCATTGACTGAGCACGTGAAATACGTGGAACTAGTTCCAGAGAAAATGCAGTTACACCCGCACTTGCAGCTGCTTCAATTGAATCAACGGCAGTTACAGGTGAAAGGAAAGAAATAGTAATCGCGCCTTTTTTCAACTTAGACATCTGTTGTGGCGTTAGTGGCTGTACTGATAAAACAACATCAGCATCGCTGAGAACTTCACCCTTAGCAATTGATGCGCCTGCACTTACATAATCTGCATCAGTTGCTTGAGCATGGATGCCAGCACCTGATTCGATAACAACATCGAGTCCAAGTCTGGTGAGTTTATTAATAATGTCTGGGACGAGCGCTACGCGCTTCTCCCCATCACGAATTTCTAAAGGGACGGCTACACGCATGCCCTTAAGGTATCGGTTACTAGCGCGTCAGGCTAGTTTGACCCTGTTAGGTCACCACGTGATAAGAGATACAAAAGAGCTTGAATTGTTGTGCGTCGATGATAAGCCTCACGCCAAATAACAGATCGTGGACCATCGATAACTGATGCAGAAACTTCTTCACCTCTGTGTGCGGGTAAACAATGCATGAATATTGAATCCTTTTCTGTGACTTGCATCAAAGAATCAGTAACAGAGAAGGAAGATAATGCGCCCACCTTCTCTTTTCGATCTGATTCTGAATCACCCATAGACATCCATACATCTGTATAAAGCACACTTGCACCGCGCGCTGCTTCATGTGCATCGTGAATTACTTCGATAGTGCTACCACTCTTTTTTGCAATGCTCTTTGCTAATTCAACATATTTAGTATCAGGTGCCCATTTGCCTTCGGGTGTTGCAGCTACAACATGTGCGCCCATGATTGCACCCATAACTAACCATGCATTGGCCATATTGTTTCCATCGCCAAGATAAACAAATTTTCTTCCTGAAATATCTTTACCAAAAGTTTCACGAATTGTTAACCAGTCAGCAAGTAATTGAGTCGGATGATCATCATCAGTGAGTGCATTGATCACTGGAATAGTTGCATGTGCGCCAAGTTCGTCAACATCACTTTGCGCAAAAGTTCTAATGATAAGTGCATCGCAATAACCGCTAATTATCTTTGCTGTATCGGCAATTGTTTCGCCGCGGCCGAGTTGTAATTCATCACCGCGAATAAAGATTGGAGTTCCACCTAGATGAGCAACTGCAGTTTCTGAAGAAAGACGTGTACGTGTTGAAGGCTTAGTCATGTAAATAGCAACACTCTTATTAGCTAGGGCTGTACTTGCGATGAGAGGATTGGCGGCAAAATCACTAGCGGTCGTAAGGAGTAATTCAACATCCTCGCGTGATAAATCAGCTGTGTGCAATAAGTCCTTCATTGAGCAATTCTACCCGCAGTTAGAGCATGCTCAAAGCGCGTTATGGCGGGTATCCTTGCTCCCATCATGGGAATCTTCAAGAAACTTGGAACTCAGGGCGATACCGATACAGATTTATTGACTCGTCCAGAATTAGTTGAAGATGATGGCAGTCACGATCGCTTCTCGCATTACGTAAAAAAAGAGAAGATTGTTGAATCAGCAGTAACTGGAAAAGCAGTCAAAGCGTTATGTGGAAAAAAATGGATACCTTCACGCGATCCTGAAAAGTATCCAATCTGTCCTACCTGTAAAGAAATTCACGCAGGATTGCGGCCAGCCCCAGAAGATAAATAGCGGAAAGCAAATACGGATAAGACTCCACCGATCATCGGCGCAAAGATATAAAGAGCACCATTTTCCCAGTGACCGCTAATCAATGCTGGACCAAACCAACGAGCTGGATTAAAGCATGCTCCAGTCACGGGAATGAAAGTCATAAGTAAAGAAAAAATAGTTATTGCAATAGCAAATGGTGCCCATTGCGGAGAATTATTTGGCATCTGTGTAGCCATTAAAATTACAAAAACAAAAAGCAAAGTAATTCCGACTTCAACTAGAAAGCCTGTAAAGAATGTAGATGTAGGGGAGAGTGAATTTACGCCGCTATGCACCGCATCCGTTTTAGATTTTGAGAATATTCCTACCAGTGAAAGTGCACCCAGAGCGCTACCTGCTAATTGCGCGATTACATAGACAACAAAGTCACGAGTGCTCAATTTTTTCATCATCAAAAATGCTAAAGAAACTGCAGGATTGAAGTGGGCTCCTGAAATATAGCCAACGGTAAGGATCAAAACAAAAACAATAAGTGCTGGTGCAAGTGATATACCTAAGTAAGAAACAGACCCGCTAATAATTGCGCCGGTAGCAAAGACAATGAGAAGGAATGTGCCAAAAAATTCGACGACAGCTCTGCGTGAAAGGGATGGTGTTGACGTATTCATCAGTTTTACCTTTTCTATTGATATCGATTACGCGGCATGGGGCGTGGTCTAAGGATTTTCACAAGCCTACCCGATACTCTAAAAAACCTTATGAATATGAAAACGAGATTCGCATCCCGTCTGACAACAATTCTTGTCACGTCGGTATTTCTTTCATTATTCATACCAAATTCATTAGGTGCCGAAAATGAAAATCATCCCCCCAGGCAAATACTTTCAGGGTGGATTCCATACTATTCAGTAAAAACAGTGATGCCATTTGTAAAGAAAATCCCAGTTATCGGACGAGATGAAACTGCTACGGCAGGTATATGTGATTCAAGTCAGTATGGCCAAGCCGAAAATGAGAGCTTGACCGCTTCATATCTTTTTACCAATAGCGATCTCATAAAAGAGGTCAATCCATTTTGGTTTACGCTCAAAAGCCCGGCAATCATTCGAAATGACTTTGCAACGGGCAATCCTTCATGGCCGATGGCAACGACGGTATGCCTAATGAAACGTGCAGGACTTGCAGTGGTTCCAACAATTACTGATGGAACCGCAAAATTACAATTATCCGGTTTACTCGCGAATCAAAAATCACGGACTCAAATTGTAGAAGCGATTGCGACACTAGTGAATGTAAATAATTTCGATGGAATTGATTTAGATTTTGAAGGCTTCGCATTTGTCGATGGAAATACGACTTGGGCAAAAACTTCCCCTTCGTGGATTGCGTTCATTAAAGAGTTGAGTGCAAAATTACACACATCTGGAAAAGTTTTATCTGTCACGACACCAGTGCTCTTCGACCCAACCCAAAAAAGTAAGGGATATACGGTCTATGCGTGGGCGGCAATTGCAAAAGATATTGATCGTTTACGGATAATGACCTACGACTATTCGGTTGCTAAACCCGGACCAATAGGGCCAATTGAATGGATAGAACGTTCAGTTAGTTACGCCGTAAGCGTTATGGATTCTTCAAAAGTTTATGTGGGATTACCAGGTTACGGACGAGATTGGATTACAAAGATTGTTGGGGTGTGTCCAACGTCAGCACCAGTAGGCACAACAATGAGTGCCAAGGCCGCAACTTTCAAAATGAATTACGTAAATGAGAAGGCGGCTATCGATAAAGCAATCCCAATTTTTGATACTAAAACGGCAGAATCAACGTATTCGTACACTCAAGTATTCAATGGCGAAAATTCTAAAGGTTTAGCGACATCGTGCACGGTTTCACGGACCGCTTGGTTTCAAGATAGCCAGTCTTATGC
>CAIOIJ010000089.1 GCA_903858325.1 uncultured Actinomycetes bacterium | reverse complement strand
GCGGAGGATGAGGGATTTGAACCCTCGAAAGGTTGCCCTTTACACGCTTTCCAAGCGTGCGCACTCGGCCGCTATGCGAATCCTCCAGCGCTAGAACGGTGCGCGAACTAGCGTGGGCAACTCTATCGGTGCGCTAACTATGATTAGACCAGATCCCTCGTGCGGCATCACCGCACTGAACTCCCCCAGGGCAGGAATGCAGCAAGGGTAGGTGCGCTCTGATGGGTGCGCGGGGGATCCCTCAATATCGTTGAAGTTAGTTACTGAAGATTGTTACGAAAGAGAAAGAGGAGAGCTGATGTCACTCGCGTTATATCGCAAGTATCGCCCCTCGATTTTTGCAGATGTTATTGGTCAAGAACATGTAACAACTCCGCTATCAAATGCGTTGAGTTCTGGAAGTACACATCACGCATATTTATTTAGCGGCCCACGTGGTTGCGGAAAAACTTCGAGTGCGCGAATCATGGCGCGCTCGCTCAATTGCGAAAAAGGTCCAACACCAAATCCATGTGGGCAATGTCAGAGTTGCAAAGATTTAGTTGCGAATGGTCCTGGTTCACTCGATGTTATTGAACTAGATGCTGCAACCCACGGTTTAGTAGATGATGCTCGCGATCTTCGCGACAAAGCATTCTTTGCACCAGTACAAAGTAAGTACAAGATTTACATTATTGATGAGGCGCATCAACTTGGGCCGGGTGCTGCAAATGCATTACTCAAAGTCGTTGAAGAACCACCTCCTCACGTTATTTTTATCTTTGCAACAACTGAACCAGAAAAACTCATTTCAACAATTCGCTCACGTACTCATCATTACCCATTCCGTTTAGTACCACCTGGAATTCTTACAACCCACCTCGAAAAAATTTGTGCATCTGAAGGCGCAGTAGTTGCTAAAGGCGTACTGCCATTAGTTGTGCGCGCAAGTGGTGGTTCTGTGCGTGATGCACTATCCGTTCTTGGACAGCTACTTGCCGGTGCTGGCCCTGATGGCGTGAGTTATGAAATTGCACTTCAACTTTTAGGATTCACCGACGGCGCGCTACTCGATGATGCAATCGATGCAATTGCCGCACGTGATGGAGCAACTCTTTTCAAAACTGTTGATCGAGTAATCGAATCCGGACATGACCCACGCCGCTTCACAAGTGATTTACTGGAGCGCCTGCGCGATCTAATGATTGTTGATGCTCTCGCCGAAACCAATGCCAATTCAATTCTGCGTGATCTACCCGATGATCAAATAGAACGCATGCGTAATCAATCGCAACATATTGGCAGTGCAAATCTTTCACGTGCTGCAGATATTGCAGCAGAAGGACTAACTCAAATGCGCGGCGCAACAGCACCACGACTCGTCTTGGAACTCATTTGTGGGCGCATATTGCTCCCAGGCGGCGACACCAGCGAGAGTGGATTGCTTTCACGAATCGAACGTCTAGAGCGCGCAGAAAATCTTGCACCAATGAGTAACGCAATCTCCTCAGCGAAGCAATCTCCAACGGCGAACGTCGGCGACTTTAAAGAATCTTTGCCCAAGTCGCCAAGTAAGGCGGAGGAGATTGCTCCTAAAAAAGTAGTAGCAGAAGAGGCAGCGCCCAAAGAAAAAGTTGTTACAGAAGAAGTAAAGAAGGCTCCAGTAAAAGCCAGCGCCGGAATGGATGTTGCAGGACTTCGCCGTGTATGGCCAGATGTAATCGAAGATGTAAAGAAGCGCCGTCGCCTAACATGGTCACTCCTTAGCGCAAGCGCACAGGTATTAGGGCTCGATGATTCTGCAATCACTATCGGAATCGTCAATGCCGGCGCGCGTGATTCATTTATCCGTTCCGAGTCCGATGTAATTTTGCGCCAGGCATTTGTTGATGTTGTTGGCATCGATCGCAAAATCGAAGTTGTTGTAGATTCATCTATCAATCCGAATACACCGCAAGCACGCGAGACTCGTGTAGATGAATCTCCAAATGATGCAGAACAACTCAGCGGCCATGCCCTACTTGCAAAAGAACTTGGCGCCCAAATAATTTCAGAAGGCAAATAACGTGAGTGGTATGTATGAAGGTGCTATTCAAGATTTGATCGATGCACTTGGTCGCCTGCCTGGCATTGGACCAAAGAGTGCACAACGAATCGCATTTCATATTTTGCAAACCGATGGTGATGTAGCAGCAGCCCTTGTGGATGCGATTCGAACAGTCAAAGAGCGCGTGAAGTTTTGTACACAGTGCGGAAATGTTTCAGAAGAGACTGAGTGTCGAATCTGTCGCGATCCACGTCGCGATACAACTCAGATTTGCGTTGTTGAAGAGAGTAAAGATGTCATTGCAATTGAGCGCACGCGCGAATTTCGCGGAAAATATCATGTGCTTGGTGGAGCAATCAGTCCGCTCGATGGAATTGGTCCCGAGCAACTTCGTATTCGCGAACTCATGGCACGTCTTGCAGATTCCTCAATTACCGAAGTTATTTTGGCAACGGATCCCAACCTCGAGGGAGAAGCAACGGCTACTTATTTAGCTCGATTGCTCAAACCCCTTGAGATAAAGGTTTCGCGTTTGGCCAGTGGTCTACCTGTTGGCGGAGATCTTGAATTTGCTGATGAAGTTACCCTTGGTCGCGCATTTGAAGGTCGCCGTAACGTAGAAGGCTAATTGTCTCAATATTCGATACGTACACCGTCTCAATTATTGAGAAATCTTGAAAAAGGGTTCGCATAGGAATCTTTTATGCCTCACTATTAGCCCATGGGACTCATTGTTCAGAAATATGGCGGATCCTCCGTTGCCAATGCCGAAGGCATGAAGCGGGTAGCCAATCGAATCGTTGCGGCTAAGCGCGATGGCCATCAAGTAGTTGTCGTAGTCAGCGCCATGGGCGATACAACCGATGAGCTCATTGATTTAGCAAAACAAATCACACCGATTCCTGCAGGGCGCGAACTCGACATGTTACTTACCGCAGGTGAGCGAATTTCTATGGCGCTACTTGCGATGGCAATTTCTAATTTGGGCCATGAAGCACGGTCATTTACAGGAAGCCAAGCTGGAGTTATTACAGATTCTTCTCATGGTCGCGCTCGCATCATTGATGTAACTCCAGGACGAATTCAGAGTGCACTCGATGAAGGTGCAATTGCAATTGTTGCTGGTTTTCAAGGTATTTCTCAAGATACAAAAGATGTAACAACACTTGGTCGCGGAGGAAGTGACACGACTGCTGTCGCATTAGCCGCAGCACTCGAAGCAGATGTTTGCGAAATTTATACCGATGTTGATGGCGTCTTTAGTGCAGATCCTCGAGTTGTACCAACTGCTCGAAAATTAAAAACTGTTACTTACGATGAAATGTTAGAACTCGCTGCAAGTGGCGCAAAAGTTTTGCACTTGCGTTGCGTTGAATATGCACGCCGCTACGACTTACCAATTCACGTCCGTTCATCATTTTCTACTAACGAAGGTACATGGGTAGTAAAAGATCACCCACAAGGAGGAAGCATGGAACAAGCAATCATCGCCGGCATCGCACACGACAAGAGCGAAGCCAAGATCACAATCGTCGGGGTACCAGACCGCACGGGTGTAGCTGCGCGCATCTTCCAAGCGATTGCAGATTCCGATATCAACATTGACATGATTGTGCAGAATGTTTCTGCCGCAGCTACCGGTCTTACCGATATTTCATTTACTTTGCCAAAAGCAGAAGGCGCAAATGCCACTGCAATCTTGCAACGTATTCAAGGCGAAGTTGGATTTGCTTCAATTCTCTACGATGATCAAATCGGAAAACTTTCATTAGTTGGCGCAGGAATGCGTTCGCACCCTGGCATCACGGCGACATTCTTTGCTGCAATGGCCGATGCTGGTGTAAATATCGAAATGATTTCAACATCTGAAATTCGCATCTCTATTGTCTGTCGTGAATCTGATTTAGAGCGTGGAGTAAAGGCGGCCCACACTGCTTTTGGCCTCGATGCTGAGCAAGTAGAAGCTGTCGTTTATGGCGGTACTGGCCGATGAAAAAACCTTCACTTGCAATAGTTGGCGCAACTGGCGCAGTTGGAACCGTAATGCTTTCAATTCTTACTGAGCGCCCAGACGTTTGGGGCGAAATCCGTTTGATCGCATCAGCACGAAGTGCTGGAAAGAAATTGATGTGTCGCGGAGAAGAGCTCACCGTTGTTGCATTATCACCAGAGGCATTTGATGGAATCGATGTTGCAATGTTCGATGTCCCCGATGAAATTTCAGCAGAGTGGGCTCCAATTGCCGCATCCCGCGGAGCAGTTGTTGTAGATAACTCAGGTGCATTTCGTATGGATGTCGATGTGCCATTGATTGTTCCTGAAGTAAATCCACAAGAGACTAAGAACCGTCCACGAGGAATTATTTCGAATCCAAATTGCACAACGCTTTCAATGATCGTTGCACTTGGTGCTTTGCATAAAGAGTACGAACTCAAAGAACTAGTTGTCTCTTCATACCAAGCAGCATCTGGTGCTGGCCAAGCCGGCTTAGATATTTTGCGCGAACAAATTTCTACAATTGCAGGAACTAATGCAGGTGATGTTGCCGGAGATCTCCGTAGCCACATAAAAGACTTTGGTCCATTTCCGGCACCGCTTGCACTCAATGTTATTCCGTGGGCGGGTTCGCTCAAGGCCGATGGTTATTCATCAGAAGAGCTCAAAGTTCGCAATGAGTCACGCAAGATTCTGGGATTACCAAATCTTAAAGTTTCTGCAACCTGCGTTCGTGTTCCAGTGCTGACAACACATTCACTCACTGTGCATGCAGTATTTGCTAAAGAACCATCACGCAAAGCTGCACAAGATATTTTGGAGAATGCAGCGGGCGTGAAGTTAGTTGATGATCCCGAGAATCATCAATTTCCAACACCTGCAGATGTAGTTGGTACTGATCCAACTTGGGTGGGTCGAGTACGAAAGAGCATTGATGATCCAATGGCACTCGACCTCTTTGTTTGCGGTGATAATTTACGTAAAGGCGCTGCACTCAATACTGCGCAGATTGCCGAACTCTTGGCAGCAGAGTTCACAAAGTAAGCACTGTTAGAGTGACGCCATGACAATCGTTGTCGCTGGCGCTACAGGACTTGCAGGTTCTGCAATTGTTCGCGCCTTTGAAAAAGCGGGCAAAGAAGTTGTCGGAATCAATCGCAGTGTTGTTGATCTGCTGGATCTATCGGCAACTAAGAAATTCTTAGCCTCAGTAAAGCCATCGCTCGTCATTGATGCTGCTGCGCGCGTAGGTGGAATCGGTGCTAACAATGCATTTCCCGTCGAATTTCTTACTGACAATATTCGTATTCAAAGCAATCTCATGGATGCGGCTCACGAAGCCAAAGTAGAGCAATTTATTTTCCTCGGATCTAGCTGTATTTATCCTCGAGATTGCGCCCAGCCCATCAAAGAAGAATATTTGATGACAGGGCCACTAGAGACAACAAATTCTGCTTATGCAATTGCAAAGATTGCAGGAATCGAACTTATAAATTCTTACCGCAAAGAATATGGGCATCGCTGGATTTCACTGATGCCGACAAATCTTTACGGACCAAACGATAATTTCGAACTTCAAGGTTCACATGTATTGCCAGCATTTATTCGCCGCTTCGTTGAAGCAACGCAGGCGAATGCACCGATAGAGACTTTATGGGGAACAGGATCACCAAAACGCGAATTCCTGCACGTTGATGACTTAGCGAGTGCTGTTCTCATCGCTTCCGAAAAATATGATTCTTCAGTGCACCTCAATATTGGTTCTGGCGAAGATCTTTCAATCAAAGAATTAGCAGAGTTAGTTGCCGAAATTGCCGGCTTTAAAGGTGAAATAAAGTGGGATTCATCAAAACCAGATGGAACTCCGCGCAAGGTTCTTGATGTTACAAAGGCTAAATCGCTAGGTTGGTCTCCTGCGATATCGCTAAGAGACGGAATCGCATCGGCAATGAATTGGTACAAAGAAGCTACAGCTAAGGGAGTCAGCCGGAGATGAAAAGTAAAGTCGCACTGATTACAGGTGTTACCGGACAAGATGGTTCATACCTGGCAGAACTTCTTCTTAGCAAAGGTTATGAAGTACACGGTCTTATTCGCCGAAGTAGCACTTTTAATACTTCGCGAATTGACCATATTTATCAGGATCCGCATGACCCAAATCCAAAATTGTTCTTGCATTACGGTGACCTTATTGATGGAGTCGGGCTTACAAATCTCATTCGTGAAATCAAACCCGATGAGGTCTATAACCTTGGCGCACAATCACATGTGCAAGTTTCTTTTACAATGCCTCAATACACAGGCCAAGTAGATGCAGTGGGAGCAGTTGGATTACTTGAAGCGCTACGAAGCGCCGATACCAATGCACGTTTCTATCAAGCAAGTACTTCAGAACTTTATGGATCAACTCCGCCACCACAAAATGAAGAGAGCCCTTTTCATCCTCGTAGCCCATACGCAGCTGCAAAATTGATGGCGTATTGGTGCACGGTCAATTACCGTGAAGGTTATGGAATGCATGCAACAAATGGAATTTTGTTCAACCACGAATCACCACGTCGCGGCGAAACTTTCGTAACTCGAAAAATTACTCGTGCAGTTGCAGAGATAGCAAAAGGATCAAAGAAGAAGTTATTCCTTGGAAATCTAGATGCAGTGCGCGACTGGGGATATGCAAAAGAATATGTTGAGTCAATGTGGCTTATGCTACAAAAAGTTAAGCCTTCAGATTATGTTGTTGCAACAGGTGTTGGCGCGACAGTGAAAGATTTTGCGGAAGCTGCCTTCTCTCATGTTGGCTTGAATTGGCAAGATCACATTGAAGTTGATCAAAAATATATTCGTCCAACTGAAGTAGATGCACTTATTGGAGATCCATCAAAGGCCACTAAAGAATTGAATTGGAAAGCAACTACACACTGGAAAGAGCTTGCAGGCATCATGGTCGATGCCGATATCGCAGCGAAATAAGCATCTCAAACGTGAGAGGATTACGACATGGGAATTAAAGAGCAATTACAGAGCGACCTCACTGAAGCGATTAGAAGCCGAAATGAAATTGTTTCAGGCACTATTCGCATGGTCTTGACCTCTATTCGTAATGAAGAAGTTTCAGGCAAAGAAGAGCGCACACTTGCTGATGCAGAAATCATTACCGTGCTTACACGGGAGGCTAAGAAGCGTCGCGAGGCAGCAGAGGCATTTGCCGATGCAGGGCGAGTAGATAAAGCCGAACTTGAAAAAGCTGAAGGCGAAGTTATTGCTGCATATTTGCCTGCGCAAATGAGCGAAGATGATGTGAAGAAACTTGTTGCAGCAGCTATTGCACAAACTGGTGCTGCTGGCCCTGGCGACATGGGCAAAGTTATGGGAGTACTCAAGCCACAAGTTGCGGGTAAAGCCGATGGTGGTTTGGTTTCAGGGTTAGTAAAAGCTGCATTAGCCGGAGGAAATTAATATGAAATTTGAATATGCAACAGTTCCATTGTTATCGCATGCCACCAAGCAGATTCTCGACACATGGGGATCTGATGGTTGGGAGTTAGTACAAGTTATTCCTGCGCCAGGTACTGGCGAGCAGTTAGTTGCCTACATGAAAAGAGAGATCAAATGAGTACAGATGTCCGCGCAAAACTTGCTGAACTAGGTCTAAATCTTCCAGTAGCAGCACTGCCCATTGCTGCATATGTTCCTGCAGTTCGTACAGGGAATTTAGTTTTTACTGCGGGACAACTTCCATTAGTCGATGGCGCAATGGCCGAGACTGGAAAAACAGGTGGAGATGTCAGCGTAGAGCGCGCTAAGGAACTTGCTCAAATTTGCGCACTCAATGCACTCGCTGCTGTAGCACTTGTTGCTGATGTCAATAAAATCGTGAAAGTTGTTCGTGTTGTTGGATACGTCAATGGCGTTGCTGAATTTGTAAATCATCCAGCAGTAGTCAATGGTGCGAGCGAATTATTTGTACATATCTGGGGAGATGCTGGAAAGCATGCACGTTCAGCAATTGGTGTTGCAGAACTTCCACTCAATTCTCCAGTGGAGATTGAGCTAACAGTCGAAATTTCCGACTAGTTACTTACCGCGCTTAGATAAGCGCTCGAGATCCAAAATCACAACTGCGCGACCATCAAGGCGTAACCATCCGCGACCCACAAAATCAGCGAGTGCTTTATTTACGGTTTCGCGTGAAGCGCCAACTAATTGAGCTAACTCTTCTTGAGTTAGGTCGTGGTGAACATAAAGTCCTTCGTCGGTTTTCTTACCGAAGCGCTCACCTAGATCAATAAGTGCTTTTGCAACGCGTCCTGGAACGTCAGAGAAAACTAAATCACCAACAGCTTCATTTGTGCGACGTAGACGTTGTGAAAGGCGCTCCAATAATTGCAAAGAAACTGCAGGATTCTCTTTGAGCCATGGAATAACTTCGTCATGGCCAAGGCTTAACAATTTCGCATCTGTTACTGCAGTTGCAGTTGATGTACGTGGTCCTGGATCAAAGAGAGATAACTCGCCAAACATTTCGCCCGGTCCAAGAATTGAAAGCAAGTTTTCGCGACCATCGCCACTGGATGTGCCAAGTTTGAGTTTTCCTTCAACGATTACATATAAGTGATCGCCTTCGTCACCCTCGGCGAATAAAACTCCGCCCTTTGCAATTTTTACTGAATCCATAGAAGCGCGCAAAGAGACTGCAGCAGCTTCATCTAGCGCTGTAAAGAGTGGAGCGCGTCGTACAACATCTTCATCTGGGGTCACGAGGGGTACTTTACTCTCATGTCGGTCGATAGCGAAATTCGCAGCCAAGCAAAGGCCGTATATCGAATTCTTACTAAGACATACCCCAACATCCGCTGCGAATTAGATTTCAAAAACCCGCTCCAACTAATAGTTGCAACGGTCTTGAGTGCGCAGTGCACTGACAAGCGAGTCAACAAGGTGACGCCAGCACTCTTTCGTAAGTATAAAAATGCAAAAGCACTTGCTGGCGCTGATATTGCTGATATTGAAGATCTAGTTTTCCAAACAGGTTTTTATCACGCGAAAGCTAGACATATCAAAGGCTTAGCAACAAAAATTATTCGCGAATTCGACGGAGAAGTGCCAAGCACTCTAGAAGAACTTATAACGCTACCTGGTGTTGGAAGAAAAACTGCGAATGTTGTTTTAGGTCATGCATTTGATATTCCTGGAATTACTGTCGATACACACTTTGGTCGGCTCTCTAGAAGATTTGGTTGGACCACCGAGAAAGATCCAGTGAAGGTAGAAAAAATTGTAGGTGAATTGATTCCACAAAAAGAATGGACAAATTTATCACAGCGAATGATTTGGCATGGTCGACGCATTTGTCATTCACGCAAACCCGCATGCGGTGCATGCCCAATGGCTAAGATTTGTCCATCAGTTGGCATTGGTGAAATGAATAAAGAAAAAGCCCTGCTCTTAGTAAAAACAGATAAGGATTTTCGATGAAGCGAATCGTGATGCTCCTTATTTCTACGCTCATAGTTACTGGGTGCGCTTCTAAAGCTGCACCCATTGCAGGCAAAGTAAATTCTTGTTCGCAAGTAACTTTAGATAAATCAGTAGTAGATGGAATCCAATTGGGTTGTCTCGATGGTGGTGATGGCGCTTACCTGAAAGCGCTTCGTGGCCCATTGATTCTTAATGTGTGGGGTTCATGGTGCTACGAATGCGGAATCGAGATGCCTTACTTGCGATCCTTTTATGCCAAAGCTCAAGGAAAAATTAACCTATTAGGCGTAGATGTAGAAGAAAAAAATATTGCAGCAGGGCAAAAATATGTAGAAAACAATGGAATGACGTGGCCCAGTCTCTTTGATGCAGATGGAAGCTCGCGAGGTTATTTCGGTATGGGTGTACCCGTTACATGGTTTATCTCACCCGATGGAAGTGTCGCCTATAAGAAAATAGGTGGATTCAAGAACGAACTTGAAATCATTGAGTTAGCAGCCAAATATTTGAATGTAACTCTTTAGTCTTCATCTTTCGAAGAAGTTAGACCTTCCTTAATCAATTTCATAACATTGGGATCGGCCAAAGTAGTTGCATCACCGACAACACGATTTTCAGCAACATCTTTGAGCAAGCGGCGCATGATCTTTCCACTTCGAGTCTTTGGAAGCTCTGCAACAACAAGAATTTGTCGTGGACGCGCAATCGCACCAATTTCTTTAGTTACGTGATTGCGAAGTTGGGTTATGAGTTCTTCGCCATTTGCATGTTCGATTCCACCACGCAAAATAACGAATGCGACAATTCCTTGTCCCGTCATTGCATCTGCAGCGCCAACTACTGCCGCTTCTGCAACTGCTTCGTGTGAAACAAGTGCAGATTCAACTTCTGTTGTTGAAATGCGGTGGCCAGATACATTCATAACGTCATCTACGCGACCGAGTAACCAGATTGCACCATCATCATCTAATTTCGCGCCATCGCCCGCAAAGTAAATATCTTTGAAGCGAGACCAATAAGTCTCTTTATAGCGCTCATCTTCGCCCCAAATTCCGCGCAACATTGCCGGCCAAGGTTGATCCAAAATAAGAAAACCACCGTGCCCATTACCAACGGGAGTTGCAGAATCATCGACAACTTTTGCGCTAATTCCAGGGATAGGTCGCATTGCAGATCCAGGTTTCGTTGCAGTTACACCAGGCAAAGGTGAAATCATGATTGCACCAGTTTCTGTTTGCCACCAAGTGTCAACAATCGGGCAACGATTGCCACCAATGATTTCTCGGTACCACATCCACGCCTCGGGATTGATTGGCTCACCAACAGAACCCAATAAACGCAATGAAGTTAGATCATGAGCTTTTGGAAATTCATCGCCCCACTTCATCCAAGTACGGATCAGTGTTGGTGCTGTGTAAAGAATTGTGACGCCATACTTTGCAATAATTTCGAAGATGCGACCTTTATGCGGCGTATCAGGTGTTCCTTCGTACATAACTTGTGTAGTGCCATTGATGAGCGGACCGTAGACAATATATGAGTGTCCGGTAACCCAACCAACATCGGCGGTACACCAGTAGACATCTGTCTCTGGCTTGATGTCGAAAACCATTTTGTGTGTGTATGCCACTTGGGTGAGATAGCCACCTGTTGTATGAAAAATTCCTTTAGGTTTTGCTGTTGTGCCTGATGTATAAAGAATAAAGAGTGGGTGCTCAGAGTCAAAGAATTCAGGCTCATGGTGTGCACTTTGGCGCTCCATAATTTCGTGCCACCAAATATCGCGCGAAGAATCCCAAGCAGTCTCTTGCTTTGTGCGTTGCACAACGAGAACTTTCGCAACATTTGTAGCGCCTTTGAGCGCTTCATCAACTGCTGGTTTAAGTGCAAATGCAGCGCCTTTACGGAAACCGCCATCGGATGTAATAACTAGCTTTGCATCTGCATCTTGAATGCGAGACAAAAGCGCATCAGCAGAAAAACCACCAAATACAACAGAATGCGGCGCGCCAATTCGAGCACACGCCAACATTGCAATAGCCGCTTCAGGAATCATCGGCATATAAATTGCAACGCGATCTCCGGATTTGATTCCGATTTCAAGTAGAGCGTTCGCAGCTTTCTTTACTTCAGTGAGAAGTTGAGAATATGTGATGTCGCGTGAGTCGCCAGGTTCGCCTTCGAAATGAAAAGCAATACGATCTCCGAGTCCTGCTTCGACATGGCGATCAAGTGCGTTGACTGTTGCATTTATTTTTCCGCCAACAAACCACTGTGCATATGGTGGCTGCCAATCAAGTACTTGATTCCATTTCTTTTCCCACGTTAATTCTTCCGCTTGCTTTTCCCAAAATGCTAAGCGATCAGATTCAGCTTCGGTGTACAACGATGCCTTTCCATTTGCAGCTGCACTAAATTGCACGCTTGGCGGAAAATGGCGATTTTCGCTGAGTAAGTTTTCTAGGGAATCATTTTCTTGG
Source organism: uncultured Actinomycetes bacterium (assembly GCA_903858325.1). Taxonomy (GTDB): domain Bacteria; phylum Actinomycetota; class Actinomycetes; order Nanopelagicales; family Nanopelagicaceae; genus Planktophila. The sequence goes on along the minus strand of CAIOIJ010000089.1, from coordinate 3,404 downwards.
CTCATAACACTTGAGATTACTAGTTCGGGCCTATTTATCAACAGTCTTTCTCGAATAGATTTTTTTCTCAGGAAAGTTAGTCAAGATGCGCACTCAATTCACTCCAGCCACACTTCAAAGAAAGTAGAGAACTATGGGCTTTGCCGCATTCCTCACCGCATTTATCAAATTCCTCATGAACCCAATGATGATTATGGCCTTTGCAAACCTTCTATCGAAAGCGCTCAAAACCCTCGGCTAGGGGGCACGGGCGGAAACGCCCGTATAAATAGGCGTAATTTCAGAGATAGAGCCACTTAGTGAGAGGATACGTCGTAAGCCTCTCATCGGCCCAATGATGCGCACGGTATGAGATTTACACCTTGAGCCGAAAATTTGGAGCCTAAATGCCAATTGCAACCCCCGAAATTTACGCTGAAATGTTAGACCGCGCTAAAAAAGGCGCATTCGCATATCCAGCAATCAACGTTTCATCATCACAAACCATCACTGCAGCTATTCGTGGATTTGCCGAAGCGCAATCAGATGGAATCATTCAATTTTCATGGGGCGGTGCTGAATATGCATCTGGCTCAACAATTAAGAAGATGGTCGATGGCGCTGTAGCGCTCGCTGAGTACGCGCACATTGTTGCTAAGAATTACAACGTACATATTGGTATTCACACAGATCACTGCCCAGCCGAAAAGCTAGATGGTTTCATGAAGCCTCTACTTGCACTCGGTGCAGAACGCATCAAATCTGGCAAGGCACCGCTATTCAATTCACATATGTGGGATGGCTCAGCTGTCGACATGAAAGAGAATATGAAAGTTGCTGCAGAGATGCAGAAAATGTCAATTGCCGCAAAGACAATTCTTGAAATTGAAATCGGTGTTGTTGGCGGAGAAGAAGATGGCGTTGAAGCGAAGCACGATGCAAAGCTGTACTCAACTCCTGAAGATGCACTTATGACTATCGAAACTTTGGGTTCTGACCCAAGTACTCGTTACATGGTTGCTGCAACATTCGGAAATGTTCACGGCGTTTACAAGCCAGGCAATGTTGTATTGCAGCCAAAGATTCTTCGCACATTGCAAGATGCTGTTTCTAAGAAGCTCGGATTACCAGAAGGCAGTAAGCCAATGGACCTCGTTTTCCATGGTGGTTCAGGCTCATTGCTTACTGAAATTCGCGAATCACTTGATTATGGTGTTGTAAAGATGAATATCGATACAGATACTCAGTATGCATTTACTCGCCCAGTAGTTGATCACATGCTTAAGAATTACGACGGTGTCCTCAAGATTGATGGCGAAGTTGGAAATAAGAAGGCATACGATCCACGCGCGTGGGGCAAAGCTGCTGAAGCTGGCATGGCTGCACGAATTGGTGTTGCTTGCGAAGATCTTCGTTCAACCGGTACATCACTACTCAAGTAATTCAACTGTAAGAGAAAGGCTTTACCAATGCCTGCGATAGTTCTTCTAGGTGCTCAATGGGGCGACGAAGGCAAGGGTAAAGCTACAGATATTTTGGGTGACCGCGTTGATTACGTTGTTCGCTATCAAGGCGGAAACAATGCGGGTCACACAGTTGTTATCGGCGATCAAAAATATGCACTGCACTTATTGCCATCTGGAATTTTGAGCCCCAATGTAATTCCAGTAATTGGCAATGGTGTGGTCATTGATCCAGGTGTTTTACTTGAGGACATTAGAGGCTTAACAGAGCGTGGTATTGATTGCAGCAAGCTGGTTATTAGTACTAATGCGCATTTGATTACGCCTTACCACCGCACCATCGATAAAGTTTCAGAGCGTTTCTTAGGCAAATCCAAAATTGGAACAACTGGTCGCGGAATCGGGCCTGCATATGCAGACAAGATCAACCGAATCGGAATTCGTGTTCAAGATTTATTTGATCCATCAATCTTGCGTCAAAAGCTAGAAGCGGCGCTTCGCGATAAAAACCAAGTACTTATCAAGGTTTTCAACCGTAAAGATATTGAAGTTGATGAAGTTCTTACAGAGTACTTGGCATATGCCGAAATTTTGCGCCCATATGTTGCAGATACTGTTTTGTTATTAGATCAAGCGCTCAAAGCTGGAAAGCAAGTATTGCTCGAGGGATCGCAAGGAACTTTGCTCGATGTTGATCATGGAACGTATCCATTCGTAACTTCGAGCAATCCAACTGCTGGCGGTGCATGCACAGGTAGCGGTATTGGACCAACAAAGATTGGCCGCGTTATTGGAATCATAAAGGCTTATACAACTCGCGTTGGTAGCGGGCCTTTCCCAACTGAACTATTTGATGAAGATGGTGAAAAACTCCGTACTATCGGTGGAGAAATCGGTGTAACAACAGGTCGTGCTCGCCGTTGTGGTTGGTATGACGCGCCAATTGCGCGTTATGCAGTACGCGTCAACGGACTTACTGATTTCTTTCTTACAAAACTTGATGTTCTAACTGGCTGGGAAAAAATTCCAGTATGTGTTGCCTACGATATTGATGGCAAACGCGTAGAAGAACTTCCATCATCACAATCTGATTTCCACCACGCAAAACCAATTTATGAATATTTAGATGGTTGGAAAGAAGATATTTCTGGCGCAAGAAAACTTAGTGATCTTCCAAAAAATGCTCAGGCATACATTGCATTCCTTGAAAAAATCTCTGGTGCGCCAATGAGTGCAATCGGTGTTGGGCCCGGTCGAGATCAAACAATAGTTGTAAAGGATTTCATCTAAATATGAAAATCCTCCTAGTTGGAAGCGGCGGGCGAGAGCACGCACTTGCACTAGGACTACAAGCAGATCCTTTATGTACCGAACTCCATGTTGCGCCAGGCAATCCAGGTATCGCGCAAATTGCTACAACACATCAATTAGCTATCACCGATAACGCGGCAATCGTGGCTTTAGCGCAAGAAATAGGCGCAGAACTAGTGGTTATTGGTCCAGAAGTTCCATTGGTCAACGGCGTTGCCGATGAATTACGCAGAGTTGGAATTGCAACATTTGGCCCTTCGAAAGTTGCGGCGCAGTTAGAGGGTTCGAAAACTTTTGCAAAAGAAGTAATGTCAGATGCTGGCGTACCAACAGCAAAGAGTTTTACATGCACTACACAATCCGAAATCGAAAAAGCTCTAGATACTTTTGGCGCACCTTATGTTGTAAAAGATGATGGCCTTGCCGCCGGTAAAGGTGTAGTTGTAACTAATAATCGACAAGAGGCGCTCGACCACGCGCTTGCTTGTAAAAGAGTTGTGATCGAAGAATTTTTGAATGGACCCGAAGTTTCTTTATTTGGAATCAGTGATGGGCAAACAATTCTGGCAATGCACCCAGCGCAAGATTTCAAACGTGCGGGCGATAATGATGCTGGACCAAACACTGGTGGCATGGGCGCTTATTCACCAT
>CAIOIJ010000088.1 GCA_903858325.1 uncultured Actinomycetes bacterium | reverse complement strand
GTACGCCCTTGGTGATGTAATTGCGCGTTACTGGGTACAAAAAGGTTTTAACGTCATGCATCCAATTGGTTGGGATGCATTTGGTTTACCTGCAGAAAATGCAGCAATTAAACGCAATGAAGATCCACGCATTTGGACATATGAAAATATTGCAACGCAGAAAGCATCAATGCGTCGTTATGCATGTTCTTTCGACTGGGATCGAGTTTTCAACACATGCGATCCTGAGTATTACCGCTGGAATCAATGGTTATTCCTCAAGCTGCACGAACGTGGTTTGGCATATCGTAAAGACTCTGCAGTCAATTGGTGTCCAGGATGTCAGACAGTTCTTGCTAACGAGCAAGTGGTTGCCGGCTTATGCGAACGTTGCGATAGCGCTGTAACAAAGAAGAAATTGAATCAGTGGTATTTCAAGATCACAGATTATGCAGATCGCTTACTCGATGACATGCAACAACTTGAAGGTCAGTGGCCAGACAAAGTTCTCACAATGCAGCGCAATTGGATTGGTCGCTCAACTGGCGCCAATGTTCAATTCGTTATCGAAGGTCGCAACGAACCAATCACTATTTACACAACGCGCCCCGATACTTTGTATGGTGCAACATTTATGGTTGTTGCAGCTGATTCAGAACTCGCCGCCGAACTTGCTAGTGGCACAACTGCTGAAAAAGATTTCAAGGCGTACGTCGAAAAGATTAAGGCAGATAGCGATATTGATCGCCTTGCAACTGATCGCCCAAAGAGCGGTGTATTTCTAGAGCGTTATGCAATCAATCCAGTCAACGGCGAAAAACTTCAAATTTGGGCAAGTGATTATGTACTTGCAGATTATGGAACTGGTGCAATCATGGCCGTTCCGGCACACGATCAGCGCGATTTAGATTTTGCGCGCGCAATGAAATTACCAGTACGCGTTGTTGTTGAAACTGGCGAAGAAGATCCAAACCAGACAGGTATTGCAACTGTTGGCGATGGCACTGTTATCAACTCTGGCTCACTCAATGGTCTCAATAAGGCCGATGCGATTGCTGCAATCAATAGCCAATTAGAAAAAGATGGTCTTGGCAAATCTGCACGCAACTATCGTTTGCGCGATTGGTTAGTCTCGCGTCAGCGTTATTGGGGCACACCGATTCCAATTATTCATTGCGAAAAATGCGGCGAAGTTGGGGTTCCAGAAAACCAACTTCCACTCACGCTTCCAGATGCAGCAGGCCTTGATCTCAAACCAAAGGGAACATCGCCACTAGGTGCTGCAACTGCGTGGGTCAATGTAAAATGCCCTCAGTGTGGCGCCGATGCAAAGCGCGATACCGACACGATGGATACTTTCGTAGATTCATCATGGTATTTCTTGCGTTATCCATCATCGACAAATCACAACGAACCATTTGCTCGCAAAGATATTGATACTTGGTTACCAGTAGATCAATATGTCGGTGGCGTAACGCATGCCATTTTGCACTTGCTCTATAGCCGCTTCTTTACAAAAGTTCTCAACGATATGGGCATGCTCTCATTCAACGAACCATTTACACGTTTGCTCAACCAAGGAATGGTTGTCATGGATGGCTCTGCAATGTCGAAGAGCCGCGGAAATTTAGTTCGTCTTTCTGACGAATTAGCTCACCATGGTGTTGATGCAATCCGTTTATCAATGGTCTTCGCTGGTCCGCCAGAAGATGATGTCGATTGGTCGGATGTTTCACCTTCAGGTTCAGTAAAGTTTTTGACACGTGCTTGGCGCTTATCGGGTGACATTACAAGTGCACCCGGCGTCGATTTCACTACAGGTGAGATTTCATTGCGTAAAGCAACACATAAAGCGCTCAACGATGCCGGTATCGCAGTTGAAACATTTAGATTCAACGTTGCAATTGCTCGCGTTATGGAGTTAGTAAATGCAACACGTAAAGCTATTGATTCAGGCTGTGGTCCAGCAGATCCAGCTGCCCGCGAAGCAGTAGAAGCAATCGCAATCATGCTCTCACTTGTTGCTCCATATACATCAGAGGAAATGTGGGAGCGCTTAGGTCACAAACCAGCAGTAGCACTTGCTGGCTGGCCAAAGGTTGATCCAGCGTTACTTGTTGACGATAGCGTCATCGCGATTATTCAAATCAATGGAAAAATCAAAGAGCGCATCGAAGTTTCTCCAGCAATTACCGATGCCGAACTTGAAAAGCAGGCAATGGCGCACCCTGTCATTGTTGAAGCGCTTCAAGGCGCCACAGTTCTCAAAGTGATTGCCCGCGCACCAAAGCTCGTCAATATCGTTATCAACAGCTAAAACTTTATCTGCGTAGCGCGTAATTCTCACACACGAGAATCCGCCAATGGAAAAAATCAAGGATATTTGGGAAAGAATCACATATTGGTGGCATGACCTTGCATATAGCGAGGGTCAAAAACGCGCACTACTCATTGCAGGTGTTGCTCTACTTATTGCCTCTTCATTTATCGTCTTCAAAGGGAGCAGCAAAGAAGTTATATCTGCACCAGTAATTCCTATCGAAGTTTCAATTCCAGAGGTAACGGTCGATGTTGCAGGGGCTGTAAATAATCCGGGTGTCTATTCACTGCCTGCACAGTCACGCGTCATCGATGCACTTCGAGCCGCTGGAAATAGCGTTACAGGTTCAGACCTCAGCGATTTGAATTTAGCAAGAGTTGTAAAAGATGGCGAGCAAATTTATGTCAATCCAACAATAAGAAGCGCTAATGCAAAACGAATTATCAAAAGGGTCATCGCGCGGGGACCAATCAATATCAATAGAGCAAGTGCCAAAGAGTTCGATGGCTTAGTCGGAATCGGTCCAGTAATAGCTAAAAGAATTGTGGAATATAGAAGAGTCAACGGTCCATTTATGGCAATTGAAGATCTGCAAAAAGTTTCAGGGATTGGTAGTGCGAAATTCGAAGAGTTCAAGAGCAAAGTCAGCGTTTAGTTGATTATCGCGCGCTAGTAATAGGTGCGGCAATTTGGATTGGCGCATTTACTCAAAGCGCACTGGCACCTTGGCGAATAGCAATTGCTTCACTACTTTTGGTGGTTTTCGCACTGATTAGCCATAAATTTCGATTTATTGTCGTTGTTGCAGCGCTACTTATCGGATCAGTAACAATGTCTTTGCGCCAGCAATCACTTGAAAATTCGGCAATTCGAAAGTACAACGCGGCAACTGTTGAATTTGTTGCACAAGTTGTAACTGATCCGACAAAGAGTGTGCGTAAGGTTTATGGCTCTACCTTTTCCCCGCAAAATTATTCATTTATTGCGCGAGTAATACATATCGAAGGAACCCTTGGCACATTCGACCTTCGAATCCCCGTACGGATCATCACCCAGGATGCCCATTCGTATGCGCTTTTACCGGGTCAAAGTTTTAGCGGACAAGCTCGCATCATTAGAAGCGATGAAGCTCGCGTAGCGGTACTTGCGCTGGTGCAAGGAAAAATCAACGTACTGACTCCACCATCGCGATGGTCTCGTTCATTAGGCCGAATAAGAACGGGACTTCGGGATATAAGTGGCACGGGTGATGCGGGTGCATTGATTCCTGGAATGGTTCTAGGTGACACTTCGAAACAGAGTGCACAATTCAAAGAATCGATGAAGAGATCAGGGCTTACCCACTTAGTTGCAGTCAGCGGGGCAAATTTCGCAATCGTTTCGGGTTTTGTTTTGTGGCTCATGCAATTTTTAGTTCGCAAGCTCAAATGGCGACTCTGCGCAACTGCGCTAACGCTCATTGCATTTATTGCCCTAGTGCGCCCCTCGCCATCTGTATTGCGCGCAAGTGCAATGGCCGCAGTTTTACTTCTTGCACAAGGCACGGGCCGAGCTCGTGATTCATTACCTGCACTTGGTTTTGCAATAGGAACAGTTGTTATCGCCGATCCGTGGCAGAGTCGTGATGCAGGTTTCGCGCTCTCTGTTATGGCAACTGCAGGTCTCTTGCTCTTTGCACCGAAAATAATTGCTTATCTCGAAAGATTTCTCCCCACGATTTTCGCAGAAGCACTGGCGCCATCCATCGCCGCAACACTTTTTTGCTCGCCCATCCTCGTTGCATTGTCGGGATACATTTCACCGATTTCGGTAATTGCTAATTTATTAGCCGCCCCAGTTGTAGCTCCAATCACGATTGTGGGCTTTATCGCCGCACTTCTTTCACCCTTTGCGCCTCTAGTAAGTCAGGTTTTGATTTTCTTTATTCGATTCCCTGCGGGATTTATTGGTTTAGTTGCTGGGCATGCATCGCATTTTCCGGTGATATCACTCGGTATAGGTCTTCAGGGATTCATCCGAATACTTCTCATTATCGCAATTGCGCTTTCTGCACGCATTTTTCTCAAGCCAATATTTAGGAAGTTGATTGCAATCGCTTTGATACTGGTATTACTTGCTACCTGGTTTCATCGTTTTCCAGCAGGAGATTGGCAAGTTGCGCAATGCGATGTAGGACAGGGAGACTCTTTAGTTCTCAACCTTGGCTCGCATCGCGCAATTGTTATAGATGCCGGTCCTGATGCATCGGCTGAAGATCATTGTTTACAACAACTAGGAATTAGAGAAATTTCCATCATGGTTCTGACGCATTTTCATGCAGACCATGTTGAAGGTTTAGAAGGCGCGCTTCACGGACGAACTATTGATCAGTTATGGGTGAGCACCAATAGTGAGCCATTAGTTGAGAGTAAGCACGTTGATGAGCTAATCGGAAAGACACCAAAAATTGCTATGCATCAAGGGATGCACACGGTGATAGAGGGCAACATATCTATTTCAATTCTTTGGCCAGAAATATCAGCACGTGAATTTGATTCGCTACCGGGTGATGGTTCTGCAATCAATAATTCGAGCATTGCAATTCTTATTGAAACTCCCGATTACTCAATTTTTGCTGCCGGAGATTTGGAGCCTCCAGCACAAATACAAATTGCTCCAATGCTCCACCACGTTGATATTTACAAAGTCAGTCATCACGGTTCTAAATATCAGGATGAGACTTTGATGAAGATTTTGAAGCCGAGCGTTGCAATTATTTCTGTAGGAGCAGGCAATTCATATGGACATCCCGCTCTCAGTACTATTGCCGCATTGAGGCAGGGTGGCGCTAGAGTTGTGCGTACGGATCGCGATGGCGCCATTGCACTAAGCGCGCATGGGCATAAGATTTCGATTCGAACAAGTAAGAGCGGTTTAGATTTATTTAGATAAGTGAGGAGCCCTGCGATGAACTCGTTTTATCTCATCCTTGGCTCTGAAGCAGCCCTTGCTGATCGCGCGCTCACGAAAATATTGGCTGAACTCAAAAGCGAGAGCGCGGAAATAACAAATCTTTTTGCCGCCGACACCATTGTGGGCGATATTGCCGATGCACTCTCGCCATCGCTTTTCTCTGAGCGGCGTGGCTTAGTTATTCGCGACTTGCAAGATTTACCAGAAGATAATAAAGATGAACTCATTCGATACTTAGGCGAAGTTGATGCATCGACAACTGTTGTATTTGTTCATAAAGGGGGAGTCAAAGGCAAGGCACTCCTTGATGCAATCAAGAAAGTAAAGCCAGAAATTATTGCGTGTGAGCCTTTGAAAAAAGAGGCCGAAAAGGTTGAGTTTGTTCGCAACTTATTTCTCGATGCTGGACGCAAAGCTAATGCTGGCGCTGTTGCAGCACTCGTAGGTGCATTAGGTGGTGACTTACGTGAATTGCAATCAGCAGTGAGCCAGATTGCAGCCGATGCACCCGCTGGCGTAATTGATGAAGCAATCGTCGATAAATTTCATCAAGGTCGAATTGAAACTACGGGATTCGATGTTGCCGATGCCGCAGTAGATGGCAATTTATCGGCTGCCCTAGTCAGTCTTCGCAGCGCGCTAGAAACTGGTACCGATCCAGTAATGGTCACAAGTG
>CAIOIJ010000087.1 GCA_903858325.1 uncultured Actinomycetes bacterium | reverse complement strand
TGTATTTCGCTGTTTCTTGGGTCATTATTACAATTCACGATCTACTCTCTCCAATCTTTAGCGCAGACTCCGGAGTCTCATGGAGTCTTTCAATTATCGGACTCGTAATTATTATTCGCGTTCTTCTTATTCCTCTTTTCGTAAAACAAATCAAAAGTCAGCGCGCACTTACTGCGCTTCAGCCACATATGAAAGAGATTCAAAAGAAATACAAAGATGATCGCCAAAAGCAATCAGAAGAGATGATGAAGCTCTACAAAGAGCATAAAACAAATCCTCTAGCTTCTTGTTTCCCAATACTTGCGCAAGCGCCAATCTTCTTCGCACTCTTTACTGTTCTCAATGGAATCGGTAAGAACCCACCTGTAAAACACGGAGTTCTAACTCAGGCCGATGTTGTTAGCGCTGCCCAAGCAAAATTCTTTGGTGCGCCGATCTCGGATACTTTCCTAGGAACAAATATCACAACAGTAAAAATTGTTACTGTCTTACTTATTGCTTTTATGTCCGCAACAACTTTTACAACTCAACGCCAGTTGATGGTAAAAGGAATGCCAAAGATGGATGCAAGTAACAATATGATGTTGCAACAGCAAAAAATCATGTTGTATTTATTCCCACTTATTTTTGCAATCTCAGGTGTTAACTTTCCAATTGGTGTTCTTATTTATTGGTCAACAACAAATCTTTGGACATGGGGACAACAGTTCTATGTCATCAAAAGAAATCCAACGCCAGGCTCACCTGCATATGAAGAGTTACAAAGAAAACGCGCACAAAAAAATGGAACGGCAGAAAACACAGATTCAGGATCGAATGAAACGATCGCAGAGACAGATATAAAAGGTCAGCGAAAGCAACCAAAGAAAAAGAAGAAGAAATAGGACAAATAGGCTTAATTCCACACAATGTGGACATTATTCATGAAGGAGTAGCACTATGAGCGAAGTTGAAGTAACAGAAGAGAAAAGCCCCCTTAAAGGCGTCGCAAAACTAGAGGAAGAGGGCGATATTGCCGCCGACTACCTAGAAGCGCTCCTTGATATCGCCGACCTTGATGGAGATATCGATATTGATGTTGAGAACGATCGCGCAGCCCTAGCTATTGTCGGAGGCAAACTCAATCACCTTGTCGGCACACATGGTGAGGTCCTCGATGCAATCCAAGAGCTCACACGCCTAGCTGTTCAGACAGCAACAGGTGATCGCAGCCGCCTAATGCTCGATATTGAAGGTTTCCGCGCTGGCCGCAAGAGCGAACTCAAGAAGTTAGCTCAAGAGAAAGCTGATGAAGCGAAGACGACAGGGGCCTCAATCAAGTTGGCGCCAATGAATGCCTTTGAGCGCAAAATCATCCATGACACCATTCAAGATCTAGGTCTTACTAGTGAATCAGATGGCGAAGATCCAAACCGCTTTGTCGTGATTTATCCTGCCTAAATCCCTCCTCTCACTATGAGCTCTACCGAGGTTTCACGTGAAACCCTCATCGAGCGCTATTTCCCGGAGAGAAAAGAGGAGATAGAGGCCTATTCCCAACTCCTTATCGGCGCTGGGATTGAGCGTGGCCTTATCGGCCCCCGTGAAGGAGAGCGCATCTGGGAGCGCCATATCTTCAACTGTCTTCCAATAATTAGCCTCCTCCCCCAGAAAAGCAGCCTGATAGATATCGGTTCTGGAGCGGGCCTACCTGGAATAGTGATTGCGCTAGCGCGCCCAGATCTAACGGTGAGCCTGATTGAACCCCTTGAGCGCAGACAAGATTTTCTTGAAGAGGCTATTGCTCCTCTTGTGGCCAATGGCGCAAAGATTCGAGTTTTACGCGGCCAAGCTCAAGATTTTAGAGAACAGGCGCACTATGTGACTGCGCGAGCTGTAGCACCACTGGAGAAATTGCGCCGAATTAGCTGGCACCTCATCAAAGTGGGTGGCTCCCTCCTTGCAATGAAGGGGGAATCAGCGCAGGAGGAGATGAAGAGCGTGAAGAATTCAATCCTCCATGAGATACGACTTGAGGGTCTTGAGCTTGGGCGAATTGTGGAGCTACGCAAGGGTGGTTAGATAGCCGCGTGGATGATTCACGTGAAACCAAAAAAGTCGTAGGGACGCGACGCCTCAAAGAGGCGATGGCTAAACCTGGCGCACTTCGGATCATCACTGTCGCCAATCAAAAAGGCGGGGTAGGCAAAACCACCACAACAGTGAACTTAGCTGCCGCCTTATCTATGGGTGGTTTGCGCGTACTCGTCATCGACCTCGATCCACAAGGCAATGCATCAACAGCTCTGGGAGTAGAGCACCTTGATAACGAGGGAATTTACGAAGTTTTGATGGGTAAGAGTTCATTGGAATCAGTAACACAAAAAGTTTCAGGCTTTCCCGCCTTGGAATGTATCTCCTCTAATACCTCACTTGCACAAGCCGAAATTGAATTAGTTCCCATGGTTGCGCGCGAATTTCGTTTACGTGAAGCGATAGAGGAATTAGTGCAACTTCGTATCTCTCAAAATATTGCATATGACTACATATTTATTGATTGTCCACCAAGTCTTGGTTTACTCACCATTAATGCACTCACTGCAGCAAAAGAGATGTTGATACCAATTCAGTGCGAATATTACGCACTTGAAGGTTTGTCACAATTACTAAAAACTTTTGAATTAGTAAAAAAGAGATTGAATACAGAATTAAAACTTTCTACATTTGTACTAACAATGTTTGATAGTAGATATCGTTTAGCAAATGATGTTGCTGATGAAATTAGAAAACATTACCCCATTGAATTAATTGATATTCCAATTCCTCGCGCAGTTCGAGTTTCAGAAGCGCCTGGATATAACCAAACTGTAATGACATACGATGCATCTTCACCAGGAGCAATTGCATATATGCATGTAGCGCGCGAATTAGCGGAGCGCGGAAAACCATTTGATTCCAATGTAGTAAGCATAAATTACAAACGCGAAGGTGGAATTGCATAATGGCAAAACGCGGCGGCTTAGGTACACACTTAGATGCATTGATCCCTACCTCACTTACTGTTGCAGGAAATGAAGTTGCACAACAAAATGAAGTTCTTGTAAGTTCAATTTCACCTAACCCGCGCCAACCAAGAAAACATTTCGACGAGGTTGCACTCAATGAACTAATTGCATCTATAAAAGAAATTGGAATTTTGCAACCACCTGTCGTTCGCCAAACTTCACCAGGTCGCTACGAACTTATTATGGGAGAGCGACGCTTCCGTGCAGCAAAGGCAGCAGGACTTACATCGATCCCAGTAATTATTAGACAGACACCAGACAATGAATTACTTCGAGAAGCACTTATTGAAAACATTCACCGCAGTGAACTCAATCCACTTGAAGAAGGTGCTGCGTATTCACAACTACTAACAGATTTCAATTGCACACATGAAGAGTTAGCAACAAAACTTGGACGTTCCCGTCCACTTATTTCAAACATGATCCGACTTATGAATTTGCCGGCATCTGTTCAACGATCAGTTGCATCAGGGTTGATTTCAGCCGGACATGCCCGTGCATTATTAGGATTATCTTCTAGCCAAGAGATTGAAGCCCTCGCAAAAAGAATAATTTCTGAAGGCTTAAGTGTGCGTTCAGTTGAAGAAATTATTGGTTCAGCATCACCTGCTAAAAAAGGCAAGAAGAAGGCAAAGAAAGACTCAACACCAGTTGAATTTAGTGAAATCGCAGAACGTATTGGCGATGCCCTTGATACTCGCGCAACAATCGAAGGAACTCCCGCAAAAGGAAAAATCGTTATTGAATATGCAGGATTAGAAGATTTACAACGTATTACTAAAGCAATAGAGGGTTAGTTCTTTAGCTCATATCCGCTACGGCGACGCTCAATCTCTTGGTTGATAACTCCGCCAAGTGCTTTTACACCTTCACGGATTCGCTCAGGGGTTGGGTGGCAATAAGAAAGTCGCATCGACCAACTACCAAGTCCATCAGCATAAAAAGCGGTACCAGGAACATAAGCAACCTTTGCGACAATCGCCTTTGGCATGAGCGCCTTTGTATCAATTTCAGGTGGCAAATTTACCCAGACATAAAAACCTCCGCCAGGTTTAGTCCATGTGGCAGAAGCTGGGAAATATTCAGTGAGTGATTCCAACATTGCATCGCGGCGAACCTTATAAAGATTACAGAAATTAGCAATCTGGTCGCGCCATGGTTGATCCGCTAAGTAATTAGAAATAGTCAGTTGTGTGAAATTTGAAGGACATAAAATTGAAGATTCACTTGCGATAACTAATTTTTCTTTAAGTGAAGGTGGAACAAGAGCCCAACCCACACGCAAACCAGGAGAGATTGTTTTAGAGAAAGAGCCAAGATAAATTACATTTTCGCTATCTTCTGCGCGCATTGCATTAGGCGATGGTCGATCAAAACCCAATAAACCGTAAGGATTATCTTCAACGACAAAAATTTCTTCCTTGCGACAAATTTCAAGAATCTCTGTGCGGCGATCAGCTGGCAAAAGAACACCAGATGGATTTTGATAATTCGGAATGAGGTAAAGGAATTTTATTTTGCGACCCTCAGCGCGCACACTCTTGATTGCTTGGCGAAGCGCTTCAGGAACCATGCCATTTGCATCTAATTCAACATGCACAACAGAGGCTTCATATTGATGAAAAGTTCCGAGTGCGCCTACATATGAAGGTGCTTCAACGAGAACAACATCGCCTGGATCAATAAAAATACGTGAAATGAGATCGAGCGCTTGCTGGGATCCAGTTGTAACAACAATATCGTCGGCATTTGCGCGGATTCCTTCGAGCGCCATCACATCGCAAATCTGTTCGCGCAGCTTTGGGTGACCCTGTCCGCTTCCGTATTGCAAAGCCTCACTGCCATTAGTTGTAATCAAATTATGAACAACATCGGCCATCATGCCCATTGGAAGTGCTGAAAGATTTGGCATTCCACCTGCGAGAGAAACAATTTCTGGGCGAGAAGCAACAGCAAAGAGCGAACGAATTTCACTGGGTTGCATACCAACCGCACGGGCAGCAAAGCGCCGTTCAAGATGTTGTGGGTCGCCAGTTTGGAAACGCGACGAGAGTTCGCTCATGGCGCTAATCATTCCATAGAGTCATGCAAGCTTGTGACAATTTATTTAGCGACGAATTCCCGCACTTCGAAGATCAGATAAGCGAAGTGTGCCTGTTTTTGCATCATCTTCTGCCGCCAAATAAAGTCTTTGAATCGCAATTACTAGCGCTTCAGCTATTACATCTCGGAAATCCGGCCGGGCGAGGCGGGATAAATCACCTTCATTACTCAAATAGCCCAAATCAATCCTGACTGCAGGCGCTTTTGTCAGGCGCAGTAAATCCCAACTTTTTGCATGAGTATGACAATTCAATAAATCAGTTCTGGCACATATTTCTCTTTGCACTAAATTAGCAAATCTTTCACCAACAACGGAATGAATTCCATGTGCATCAGCTCCGTAAAAATAAGTAGAGCAACCATGCGCACCTTCGTTTTTATAAGAATCCGTATTAAGGGAGATCATTAAATCTGCACCGCTCTTATTTGTAAAAGCGATGCGCTCTGTTTCATTTGGATTATTTTTCAATCCTCGAGTTAGAAAAACACTGGCACCAAGAGCTAACAAACGTCCTTCGGTTCTTACCGCAACATCATGGACAACTGATTCACTTTCACCACCAGCAGGATCTAAAACAATTACTTTATTTGCAAGCGCCGGCCCGCGATTTTTTTGTACTGCGCTTTCACGAAGTACAGATGGCAATCCGCCAGAGACAATGCGAGAGAGCCTAAGAAGAGCAATAATTGTTGCAGGTCCACATTTTCCATCTTGTGTTATACCTGCAGAACGTTGAAACTCTTTTACTGCGCTTTCGGTTCTGGTTCCAAAAATTCCATCAACGCGTCCGCAATCAAAACCCATTTCAGTAAGTCTTGATTGCAATGTAGCAACATCATCGCCGCGCATCAATGGAGTCTCTTGTAAATATAGTGAACGATCGCCAAGTTTCCAGCGCGATTCTTCAAGTGCTCGCGCAGTTACTTCATCAATTACACCCGTAATATTGAGACCACGTTGTTGTTGAAACGAATGAATCTCGTCGGGAGAGAGTTCTTTCATTCTTTCTCTCCTCTAATTCCGCGATCTACTAAATGAAACTTTCGAGCTCTTTGAGAAGCGCTGGCTTTGGCTTTGCACCAACGATTGTTTTCACAACCTCGCCATTTTGAAAAACATTCATTGTAGGAATTGATGTAATTCCATATTTGATCGCAATTGCAGACTCTTCATCAGTGTTGAGTTTTACAATCTTAATCTTGTCACCGTGCTCATTTGAGATCTCTTCAAGGATTGGTCCAACTGCACGGCATGGTCCACACCATTCAGCCCAAAAATCAACAAGTACAGGGGTTGTGCTCTTGAGAACAACTTCATCAAAATTCGCTGTTGTTACTGCAGTTGTGCCGGCCATGAGTGCTCCTTGGATTTAGTTTCGTATATGGATTGAACTTTAGTGGTGCGAAAGAAATTTTTCAGCATCAAGGGCTGCCTGACAGCCCGAGCCTGCTGCAGTAATTGCTTGGCGGTAGGTGTGATCTACCAAATCGCCACATGCAAAGACGCCTGGAAGATTTGTGCGCGTTGAGCGACCTTCTACTTTTACATAACCTTCGCCATCGAGCTCAACTTGTGAGGTTACTAATTCGCTACGAGGGATATGTCCGATTGCAACAAAGAGTCCAGTGAATTCACGAGTACTTACTGTTCCATCGACAGTATTTCGCAACTGCAGCGCTTCAACCTTTTCAGCCCCTAATACATCAGTGACTTCTGTATTCCATAAAAATTCAATCTTTGGATTTGCATGCGCACGATCAGCCATAATCTTTGAAGCGCGTAGCGAATCGCGGCGGTGAATCAAAACTACTTTGCTAGCAAACTTTGTAAGGAAGGTAGCTTCCTCGATTGCTGAGTCCCCCCCGCCAACTACTGCGATTGTTTGATCGCGGAAAAAGAAACCATCGCAAGTTGCACACCACGAGACACCGCGACCGGTCAATCTCTTTTCGTTAGCTAAACCAATTTCACGATATGCCGAACCCATAGCCAAAATTACAGATTTTGCTTTTATTGTGTTACCAGATCCATCTTTCAAAATTTTGATATCACCTGATAAATCCATTTCCACAATATCGTCAGTTACTAATTCGCTACCAAAGCGCGCGGCTTGTTTGCGCATTGACTCCATAAGATCTGGGCCCATCACACCATCAACAAAACCAGGAAAATTCTCTACTTCGGTTGTATTCATGAGTGCGCCACCTGCGGTAACGGAACCTTCATAAATTACAGGTGCAAGTTGAGCGCGCGAAGTATAAATAGCCGCTGTGTACCCAGCTGGACCAGAACCAACAATGACAACTTCTCTAACTTCACTCATATATTCACCATAACCCTAATTTATCGCCTTTTATTCCACACTCTTGTTTCGACCCATAAAAGAGGCGACTAACTCTTTACCAAGTGAAATCTCTTCAATTCGAAGTAAACGGGCGGTGAAGAAAAAGCCAATAAAACTAAAAGCCATTACAGCAAGTAATTCCAGAGCCCGTATCCCAGATGAACTGGCATTACCCACCCAATCAAAGTAATACGAGATCAAAAACAGCGGTGCCATCGCAATAAAAGAGGCAAGAAATAGGCGAATATGTTGTGATGCAAAATCAGCTAATGCGAGTTTGCCGATATGTCGCTTGAGAAGTGAAAGCGTAATAAAAAGCCCAACTAAATAACTAATGGAAAAAGCACCACCCAAGCCAACCGTTACCCATTTATTGCGCAACGTTGCAAGAAATACATATGAAAGAGATACCGAAATAATATTTATTACAAGAATTGAGATTACCTGGGTGCGAGTATCTTCAAAAGCATTAAACCCTCTTACTAATATCAAGTTTATAGAGAATGCAACAAGCCCGAAACTCAAAGCTGATAATACATAACCGATATAACGAGAATCTTGTGCACCAATTCCAAAAAATAAAACCTCAGTTATAAGCGGGCCAAATAAAAGAAAAGCAACTGCGCTAGGAACAGTTATAACGCCCACCATTCGAATTGCCCGTACAAGTTGTTCGCGAACCTCATCAACTTTCTTATCTATTGCCAATCGTGAAAGGTGTGGAAGCATCGCTGTAACAATCGAGATTGTCACAATTGAATAAGGAAGCAACATAATCAAATATGCATTACTAAATGGTGTAACTCCTACTCCCGTAGTGACTCCATCTTTCGCACTTCGCACTGCAGCACTTGTAGCAACATTGACAGTAACCAAGTAGCCAACTTGCGAAATAAAGACATAAAGAAGCGTCCAACCAGCTAATGTGAAAGATTTACCTAAGCCTTGTAATCCCCACATTGGACGAATTCGAATACCTGATCTGTGAACCACCGGAATCAAAATAAGAGCTTGAACAACAATGGCAAATGTAGTTCCCCAGCCCAAAATTTGTATTTGTGAATCAGTAATCGTTGCAACCGTGAGGACAGGTGAGTAATACAAAACTGCGCTAAAAATAGCGATTCCAACAATGTTATTAGCGATCGGCGCCCACATAAGCGGGCCAAATGAACCGCGAGAATTAGCGACCTGTCCCAACATAGTGAAGAGTCCCAAAAAGAATATTTGTGGCAAGCAATAACGCGTAAATGCAATAGCTATATCGCGCTCTTGCTCAAAACCTGCAGTGAAAAACTCAGGGGCATAAAGGCGGACTAAGAATGGTGCAAATATAATTCCGATAGCAACAAGAGCCAACAAAATAATTGAAATTGTTGTCACTAAACGCGAAGCGAATGCGTGCCCACCATCTTCATCTTTGAAGGAACGCACCAATTGCGGAACAAATATTGCAGTAAGTGCGCCGCCCACAAGTAAGTTATAAAGAATATTGGGCATTGTGTTTGCAACATTGTAAGTATCGGCAAGTAGTGCTGTTCCCAAGACTGCGACAATAAGTAATCCACGGACGAAACCTGTAATACGGGAAAGAATTGTTCCAATTGCCATTATTCCCGATGCTCTATAAAGGTCGTGAGATTTCATTTCTTTGACCTCCGAATCCTTCTAACACTCTGTGCAACCGCGGCTAGGAAAAGAATAATCGCTGCACCCGTTGTAAACCACGCTACTCGCGAATCAATAACCGTGAGATTGAGTGAGAGCATTGCGGGTTCGCCAACATTATTACCTTTATTATCGGTTAGCTGCGCTTCTACAACGGTATTACCAGGTGCAATAACACTAACCTCCATCGCCAATTGCAATTTTGAGTTAGCTGGAATTGTGATTCCGTTGATATTAGGCACATAGACCTTGAAATTTGTTGGTGTCAGCCAAAGATCAACTGTAACTGGAACTGGAAATTTATTGATGACCGTAACCGGAACTTTTACTTCGGCAGAAGTAAGTTGATACTTACCTTCATTTACTTTTATTTTCCCAACTTCATTATTGACTGTTTTTGTCGCTTGCACAGAGAAAAAATTACGATTATCTCTATTGAGCGAAGGGGATAATAAAATTGCCATTCTTGCGCGCAGAGCTTTTAGCCCAACATCGTCGACAACGCGTGATAATTCAGTTAGTTGTTGACGGTTATGGGTATAGCTTTTTCTCTGCGAATTACTCAAGTGCGATACTGCTTTTGAAGGCGAATAACTCGGTCTGGTAGTCACTAATCGGATCAGATTCTTACTTAGCGATTCATTTCCATATGTGTAATACATTTTCAGTTCACTTGGCGCTAAACGTTTAGCCAGCTTTGTATCTGGATTTCCATATGCAAGTGCGACAACTTGATTACGCGATGTAACATATCGCAACTGGGTAATCCAACTAAGAGCGATATCTTTTCCAACAGTTGGTGCCTTATTCTCTAAAGAATACGTATTTGTCATCGCAATAACTTCATCTATTAGTGCAGGATCAATGACCCAAGTTCGATTTGTTTTTATCGGTACATAAATTAGTCGTCCAAGTCGTCCACTAGGTGCAAGGATTTCAGAGAGAGAATCATCCCTAAAGATGCCATCAAAATTTCTATGTGTTACTTCAGTAATAACAATAATTTCATTCTCGACGGCAGATGCGGGCGTAAAAGAGAAAAGCGATATGAGAAGCGTTAGAAATAAAGCTAGAAATTTTTTCATAAAACTAATTCCCCGCTTCGGGCAATAAGTTTCTTTTCATCGGGATATGCCAACTTTTCAACAATTTCAGATAAGGGAAACCAAGCGACCTCATCTACCTCTGAGACTTGTGCTTGCAAAGTTCCACCAACTTCACGGAAAAGAAAATGATGCACTGTTTTATGAATTCGTTTTCCACCAGCCATAAACCAGAAATCAATAACACCTAAAGATTTAGCGATTTCAGAAGTTATTCCAGTTTCTTCGGCTACTTCGCGAATCGCTGCTTGCTCGGGAGTTTCACCTTCTTCTATATGTCCTTTTGGAAGTGACCAGAGCAATCGAGTTCCCGTGGCATCTTTATGATCAAAACGTCCAATGAGTAGACCAAGTTGACCAGTTGAATCGATTACTAAACCTCCAGCGCTGACTTCATCAACACGCTTGGCATAAGGTTTCGGAGGACTTTTTTTCTTACTTCGAGGCGCCTCAGTAGCTTCTTTGGTCGCCACATTCTCATTACTTTGGGGGCTGCGATGTGCTGGCTTTCGTCGCCTGCGCTTCTTCTTCGTGCCTTCGCTGCCCGCACCAGGTGCCGGGATCATGGAGCAAGGGTACTGGTTTAGCCTTATCTATTGTGAAGAGTGCATTAGGAGCCGCGGGCGAATTAGCCATCCGCTCTCTCATTGAGAGAGCGCCATTGGCGAGCTCACTCGCGCAAGCATTTTCTGCCAAGGGTTACACATTGGCATTGGTTGGCGGCCCAGTTCGCGATGCAATTTTAGGACGCCTAGGAAACGATCTCGACTTTACGACAAATGCGAAACCTGAAGAGAGCAAAAAAATATTGCATGGTTGGGCCGAACATGTGTGGGATACAGGAATCGCATTTGGAACTGTTGCAGGAAAATTAGGTGACACAACTGTCGAAGTAACTACTTACAGAAGTGATGTCTACGATAAAGATTCTCGCAAACCAGAAGTTTCATACGGTGAAACTATTGAAGGTGATTTATCGCGAAGAGATTTTCGTGTTAATTCAATGGCACTCGAACTTACCGGTGCTACACCAATATTTATTGATCCATTCGATGGTCTGAGCGATCTCACAAAAAGAATTTTGCAAACACCAGGTACACCTGAAGATTCATTCTCTGATGATCCACTTCGAATGTTGCGCGCTGCACGTTTTGCGAGCCAACTCAATTTTGAAATTGCTCCTAATGTTTTAGTTGCAATGAAAGAGATGGCTTCACGCCTGAGCATAATTTCTGCAGAAAGAGTGCGCGATGAACTTTCAAAAATTCTTATGTCGCAAAATCCTAGACTTGGAATTACGATTCTTGTTGATACAGGACTAGCCGATATTGTTCTTCCCGAAATTCCAAAACTTCGACTTGAAATTGACGAACATCACCACCATAAAGATGTTTACGAACATTCAATCACTGTTTTAGAACAAGCCATTGCGCACGAGGATCGACTAGGTGGACCAAACCTTGTTATTCGTCTTGCTGCACTTCTACACGATATTGGAAAACCAAAGACTCGAAACCTTATCGAAGGGGGCGGAGTCTCTTTCCACCACCACGAAGTAGTCGGTGCACGCCTTGCTAAAAAAAGGTTGCAGGAGCTGCGTTTTGACGGTCATACTGTTGAAGAAGTAGAAACGCTTATTGCGCTGCATTTACGTTTTCATGGTTATGGCGATGGCGAGTGGAGTGATTCTGCAGTGCGCCGATATGTTCGAGATGCAGGCGAGCTATTAGTACATCTTCATGTACTTACTCGTGCAGATTGCACAACGCGCAATAAAGCAAAAGCTGCACGTTTAGCGGCGACATATGAGAGTTTAGAAGCGCGTATTGCGGTTCTGATGGAGCAAGAAGAGTTATCGAAGATCCGGCCTGATTTAGATGGCGCAGAAGTTATGGAGATTCTCAATATCAAACCATCGCGCGCAGTAGGTCAAGCAATGGATTTTCTGATGGAGTTGCGATTAGAGCGCGGACAATTAGGTACAGAAGTTGCAACTCAAGAATTATTGAAATGGTGGAGCACTAGATAGCTTGCATAAATTTAGAAGGACGCAATAAATGCATTGCGCCCACAAAATATGCAAGCGTTACTAATAGTGGAACCACAACAGATATTCCTGAAACTGGAAGCAAGAATGCTGCGATCAGCGCACCAGAAACAATTGCTCCATTAACAATCACATCGTAAAGAGCAAAAACTCGACCTCTAAAGTAATCATCAATTTTTGATTGCACCAACGCGTCATTAGTAACTTTCAAATTTTGCCCACAAAAAGCGGTAAAGAATGCAGTGACAATAAGAGTTATCTGGCTTTGATGCACAGCTAAAATAATGGGAAAGAATGCACTTGCTAATAACGAAAGGCGCATCCACCTATGCCGCCCAAGGCGTGCGACTCCGTAAGGCGCTAAGAAAGCACCTAAAGTCAATCCAATTCCCGCAAAACTGAGTGCGAATCCAAAACCAGCAAGTCCCTCTTCAGGTTTACTTGGATCGTTGAAAGTATTTCTTTCAAGTAATAGCGCAGTCAAAGTAAGCGCTGTAAGGCCACCTCGATGTATTGCAATTGCCGCGATTCCCCGCGCTGCATCGACATGTTCTTCAAGAAAGCCCACACCTTCACGCATATCGCGAATCCCACCTAAGAAGCTTGCAGCTTCTTGTTCGTGTGGCAACGGCCCAATCTCTTCTTTCCTTAGCCTTGTTGTATTCAATGCAGCCATGAGGTATCCGATTGCAGCAATAAGAATAAGTAACGAATCAGCATGATTTGCAATTGTGAACGAGTCAACAAGTGCGCGAATACCAACGCCAATTCCGCCGCCAATAACTACAAGAACTGAGCCACCAGTAACTGCAATTGCATTTGCGGAGATAAGTGATTGCGGTTCTATTAATAGTGGCAGACCAGCAGAGAGTCCGGCGAGAATTAAACGATTGATACCAAATGCGATAAGTACAAAGATCGTTAGTTCAAGCCCTGTCTTTCCGCTAAAAATAAGTAGTGCTACAACAGCTAGATTTATTGCGCGCGCCAAATTTGCATAAAAAAGTGCACGTTGTCTGGATACACGATCTAATATTGTTCCCACAAATGGTCCAACAACTGAATACGGCAATAACACAACAGCAAAACCAATCGCGGCGTTGAGTGCATTGGCTTGTCGTTCAGGTGAGAAGAGAACAAAAGAGGCTAAAGCGCTTTGAAAAAGACCATCCGTTATTTGCCCGCTCCAACGAATAGCGAGCAATCGGGATAGTCGAGGATGTCGAAGCAGTGCCCAAAAACTCATAAGAGAAGCGTAGTAAGAAAGAAGCGATTATTCTTTACTCCTTATGAAATCCCTCCGCTCCTATATCGACTATTCACTCGATAAGCGTGCGACCCTATTGGCACTCTTTCGTGGAGCGGTAGATGCATGTGATGCGGACCCTTACCTCATGCGCGCAGCTAAGTTTCATGGCGAGAAAGTAAAAAGAAACTGTCCAGTATGCAAAAAACTATCTTTAGTTGAACTCAGGTACACATTTGGTGATCAGCTAGGGCAGTACTCAGGAAGAATCAAAACTCCAGAAGAGTTAGCGGCAATGGAGAGTGAGTTTGGAGAATTTCGCGTTTATATTGTTGAAGTTTGTCGAGATTGTTCTTGGAACCACCTGTGCGCCTCATTTGTTCTAGGAGATGGTGTCGAGCGCAAGGCGCCCCGTCGTGTACGCACCTTGGAAGATGATGATTGGGCGAAGGGGTAACCTTTACAAATGCTGCGGAAATTTCTAATTAGATCAACCATCTTTATTGGTGGTTTTGGCTTTATCGCCGCAGCAACCCTTTTCGCTCTTGCATATTTCACAGTGTCGATTCCGGATCCAAATGCATACGTGAATAGTCAATCGACAATTATTCAATATTCTAATGGCGCTGAAATTGGCAGAGTTGGAACACAGAATCGTCAGATAGTTCCTCTTGCAAAAATCCCACTCAATGTGCGTCATGCTGTCCTCGCAGCTGAAGACCGCAATTTTTATTCCAATCGCGCTTTTAGTGTTACAGGAATAGCTCGCGCAATCTTTAATAACTTACGAGGCGGCTCACTTCAAGGCGGTTCAACAATTACGCAGCAGTATGCAAAAACCGCATTTTTATCACCGAGCCGTACAATTCAAAGAAAAATCAAAGAGCTAGTTATTGCAATCAAGTTAGAGAACTCACTGAGCAAAGATCAAATCTTTGAAAACTATTTAAATACTATTTATTTTGGCCGTGGTTCTTACGGTGTCATGACTGCGTCGCAGCAGTACTTCAATCGAAACGTTGAGCAACTTACTAATTCACAAGCCGCCATCATCGCCAGTATTCTGCGCTCACCAGGTCTTTATGATCCTGCTTTCAAAAAAGGAAATGAAGATCGCCTCAAAGCTCGATTTGAATATGTTATAAATGGAATGATTGATGCAAAGTGGCTTACCAAAGAAGATGCAGCAAAAATGAAATATCCAACTGTTGCGCCAAGAGCCACTTCGGGATCTTTGAGTGGCCCCAAAGGACACGTCATAGAAGCGGTACAAAAAGAATTAGCAAAACTTGGTTTCTCACAAGATCAATTACTTGTTGGTGGTTTAGTTATTCGTACAACTATTGATCAAAAAGCGCAGCAATCAGCAATCGATGCAATTAATAAACTAACCCCAAAAGGTGCCCCAGAGAATTTACATATTGGTTTAGTTGCAATCAGGCCAGGTACGGGTGAAATTGTTGCGCTCTACGGCGGTGCGGATTATCTAAAACGACAACTCAGTGATGCAACACAAGCAATTGCACTAGCTGGCTCGACTTTCAAACCCTTTGCGATAGTTGCAGGTCTTGAAGCCGGAATTCCTCTTACATCTATGTGGAATGGTGATAGCCCACAAACATTCGATGATGCTGGTAAACCTTACGAAGTTTCAAATTATGGAAATGAAGGTTGGGGCCAAATTTCACTAATGGAAGCCACCAAACATTCTGTAAATACTATTTTTGTACCACTTGGAATTAAAGCTGGTCCAGATAATGTCGTCGATGTAGCGCGCAGAGCGGGAATCCCTGAAAGCGTTGCAATGATGCCAACACCATCTGTTGTATTAGGTGTAGCAAGCCCACACGTAATAGATGTAGCTAATGCTTACGCAACTTTTGCTGCCCAAGGGATTTATTCCAAACCGTATTTAGTCGCACAGGTAATGGGCTCAAATAAAGGCATTTTGTATGAAGGTAAAGCGCAAACTCAGGAAGTATTTAGTAAAGAAGTTATGGCTGACCTTACCTATGCACTCAAAGGTGTAGTCAATGGTGGAACAGGTTCTGCTGCACTTGCTTTAGGGCGTCCCGCCGCAGGTAAGACCGGAACAAGTCAGCAGAATGCATCGGCATGGTTTAGCGCATATGTTCCACAACTTGCCGCATCTGTTGCATTTTTTAGAGATAGCGCAAGCGAATCACTCAACGGCATCGGCGGTCTTACATCTGTTACAGGTGGAACATTTCCTGCACGTATTTGGACAGCATTTATGAAAGGCGCCCTCAAAGGCGAACCAGTGATGGACTTTCCAGCGCCATCAAATATTGGTGGTTTAGATCCAATAGAGATGACAACTGGTGGAGTTCAAACAATGAAGAAGAAAGGGTGACGCTTGCGCCCAACGGCTCGAGTTCTCATCGCGCTAGCGATATTTGCTTCTCTATTCTCCTTTATAAAATTTAGTCATTGCGAAGATAAAAACTGGGCAACACCAGATCAATATATTCACGCGTGTTATTCAGATTTACCTTCACTCTTCGGCGATCGAGGACTCAACACTCATAAGTGGGCTTACGTTGGCGGGGATAAAGCGGTGGAGTACCCCGTCATCACAGGTGTTGTCATGTATGCAACTTCGTGGCTAATTCCAACGAATTCACATAGTGCGACAAATTATTTTCTTCTCAACGCACTTCTTATAGCGCTCCTCTTTATTTTTGTAGTAATTCTGATCGCGCACATGAAACCGCAGTTTTGGTATTTACTTCCCATAGCCCCAGCAATGATTGCATCGCTTTATATCAACTGGGATTTATGGGCAATCACAACAATGCTTGTTGCTATTTATTGGTTTGATAAAGAAAAATACAAATGGAGTGCACTTGCACTTGGAATCTCTATCTCAACTAAATTCATGCCAATATTTTTACTACTGCCAATAATTTTGATTTTGTGGCGAAAAAACAAAATACGAGAAATTGCGGAGTATGCAGCAGTTGTACTTGCATCATGGTTGGCAATAAACCTTCCTGTCGCACTCACCACACCTCAAGGTTGGTGGCGTTTCTATGAACTGAATTTATCGCGTGGTGCAGACTGGGGTTCTCCATGGCTTGCAATGTCCATGCTCGGTTTGCATTTAGGAAATTTGAATTACCTTACAGTTCTGGCACTTCTAGCAGGGCTAACTGCAATCACATTAATATTTTTTGAGTTCGGATTTACTCCAACACTTGCACAGATGAGCTTCATTCTTCTTGCCACAGTAATGATTGTAAGTAAGGTCTATTCACCACAATATGTTTTATGGCTAACTCCACTTGCAATCTTGGGGCTCAGCAATAAGAAAAGCATTCATGCATTTTGGATCTGGCAAGGTGGCGAAATTATTTATCACATTGCAATTTGGCAACATCTTGCAACAGTGACAGGTGCATCATTCGGCTTGCCGGCTGCGGGTTATGCCCTTGTGACCCTTGTGCGTATCGCCACGACGATCTACCTGATTGCCGTAATTGCCCGAAATGCCATCAAGAATTCACGCACAGATGAGGGCCATCCACACACTCGCCTCTTCGATTTTCTCTTTGAGGCCTCTTCAAGTTACCCTTAGCCCTCCTCGGATAACCCATATGGGAAGTTTGAGGAAGCACTAACCCTCCTGTCACGGAAATACCGTGGCCGTCTTAGTCCAGAGGAGGTCGGGTTACGCATGCGTCACTATGAATTAATGGTCATTCTCGATCCAGAACTTGAAGAACGTACAGT
>CAIOIJ010000086.1 GCA_903858325.1 uncultured Actinomycetes bacterium | reverse complement strand
TGCGCCGTACTTACCCATGTCCACGAATGGATCAAGGATTGCAAATGTTGGGAGAGTCTGGAATTCGATCATTGCTACGTCAGGGCAACCCTTTTTAGCTTTGATACAAGTCTTTAGCTTTGTGTATTCATCTCCGCCTGCTCCTGCATTTGTCCATTCAACCTGAACATCTGAGTGAGTAGCGTTGAAGATTTCAACAACTTCTTTAAAGTTTGGGTACCAAGCCCATACTTTGATTTTCACTGGAGCTGCTGATGCTTGTGTAACAGCAGAAAGACCAGTGGTCGAGAGAATGATTCCAAGTGCTATTGCAGAAAAACCTGCAATTCGCTTTTTGCTCTTGATCATGTAGTTCCTTTCCATCGTGGCTTTAGGAGGGTAATGAATCGCCCACTACGGGAATGCGCCAACCCGGGCAATTATTTAAAGAAGCAATCACAAGGGGGACCCAATGATGGCTTTCGCGCACCCCTGAATTGTTATCGTTCACATTTCTGGTGTCAAGGGGAAAATGTGAACGTTATCAAACCGTTACTAACGGGGGGCTTTGGCTGTGCTCGCTCTAACGGCCAGGGTGGGGGTGATATCTAAGCGCTTGGTGGCTACTTTTTCGCCCTTGATGAGCTGAACGAGTAAATCTAGGCAGCGCTTACCAACCTCTTCAAAATCTTGCACGACGGTTGTGAGTTCGGGAACCAAGAATGCAGATTCTGGAACATCATCAAAGCCGATCAAGCTCATTTTTGCCGGGACGGCAATCTTTGCTTCACTCAGCGCTTTGAGTGCGCCAAGTGCCATCGAATCGTTTGCCGCAAAAATAGCCGTGACTTTTGGATCTTTGAGAATTTCTTTAGCTGCAACATATCCAGAACGAGCAGACCAGTCTCCGGCAACTAAAGATTTAGTTGAAAGTTTTGCTTTCTCAAGTTCAGATTTCCAACCATCTAATCGCTTCTGGGTTTCGAACCAATTCTCGGGTCCCGAAATATGTGCAATGCGCTTATGGCCTAGTTTGATGAGGTGTCCAACAGCTAACTTCGCGCCAAGTTCTTGATCAACATTGACTGATGGAATCTTGCTCTTGTTTTCGCCTTCAACAATAACTGCGGGAATTCCTCCGGGAATATCACCCAGTGGTTTATCGCCAACATAGTGCGGCGCAATAATTACAATTCCATCAACACCTGCATCTGCTAATTCGCGAATTCCGTTTTCAACTGCTTCGCGATCAATAGCTTTGAGCGAAACAACACTGACTGCATAGCCAACTTCGCGCGCAGAAGATTGCACTGCATGAAGCATCGATGCCGGCCCGAAGAGCGTTGTGTCATAACTAAGTACGCCGATAGTTGAACTCTTACCTGTCACTAATGCGCGCGCTGCAAGATTTGGTCGGTAACCCAACTTATCCATTGCTGCTAAAACTTTTGCGCGGGTTTTATCGCTCACACTCTTATGATCATTGAGTACACGCGAAACTGTCTGGTGTGAGACTCCACTTGCCTTTGCTACATCGAGCATTGAGGGCGGGCGCTTGGCCATGAAAAACCTCTCTGTAAGCGATGTTAGCGATAACAGGGTTTATTCAAGCATGTCAGGATAGAAAAGGGAATTATTCTTGTTCAATAACCTCAAATGACCAGGCGCCAAGTTCGAGCGATTTTACTGGGGTATTTGTTCTCACACTTGTGGCAGCAAATGGAAGTTTTACCTTGGCACTATCCCAGCCCCAGTTGAAAATAAAATGAATTGTTTTGCCATCTTTAGTGATTGCAGAATTTGTGCGCACCGATTCTGATTTAGATGATGGGAGCTCTCTCGTTGGAATAAGTGAGCGCACCCACTGAGATATTCCCTTGCTCAACTCAAAGTTAGGCAAAGTCCCAATGTATGTTGCTCGCCCCTTTCCAAATTCTTTCGTTGTAACGGCGGGATAATCTTTGAAGAATGGGTGGTCGTAAGTTGCTAATACAGTTGCGTCATCAACAATGAGTGCATCTACCCACTGAGTTGCACCTGCGTTATTTTCACTAAAACCTTTTACACCTAATGGCATCGTCAAGTGACTAAATTCGTTGTAATGCACACCAAGTGCTTCACGCAAAACTCCCGGCATTACATCGGTATTTATCGTGCCCTTAGGGTTTGCATAACCAGTTCGTGGGGTCACTATTAAGTGTCCGCCAGCGCGCGCATATTCAACGGCGTACTTGAGCACTTTCTCATCAGCGATGTAATAACCAGGAATACAAAAGACGGGGTGCTGTCGTACAAGTTCTGCCGGGTCATTGGGTAATTGATCTTCGGCAAAGAATTGCACGTGTAGATCTGATGTATAAAAGAGATCGCTAAATGTATTGAGGAACTTTCTATACGACTCTTTATCGCCAACAGGTGCGCCAGATACTTCAGTGCGCAGCGCTGGTTGAAATTCCATTGCCCAACGACTTTGAGCCGAAATCAACATTGCTACTTCACTCACTGGCGTTAGTCCAAGTGCCCGTGGACCCAATTGTGCAAGCGTGGCACTGATTTCTTTGAAAGTTTCAAAAGTGCGCCCTGGTTGAAGATTATGTCCAAGAATTCCGCCCCAATAACTTTCGTGGCCAAAAGGAATTGTGTGCCAATGCCAATACTCAACCATTTCAGCACCGCGTGAAATAAGGGCAACTGCAACTTGTTCTAGTTGGCCTGGATACGGTGGAAACATTCCTGAATTTGGTGGGTGGCCAAGCATCGTTGCATTAGTTTCGGTAACAAGGAAGTTCTCTTGTTTCAAGCCTCGCGCCATATTTGCAAGAAGATAAACAATTCCCGGCCCAGAATGTCGCGCAGTCCATGGTGTTCCACCTTGGATCTTTGAAGGTTGCGGATGCATCAAACCATCTTGTGGTGAGTAATAAACATTGACTGACGTGAGATCTAATTTCTTGGCAATTTCATTGTCATCACTACCTACGCGTCCTAGGTCTATACATGTAGTTACAAAATGCTTTGCGGGAACAATCTCGCGCACGATATCTGCTTGCCAACCAATATATGTTGTGGTCAATCCTGCTTGGAAAGTGCGCCAATCCAAATCGTAGGTTGGATCTGTGTTTCCTTCGGGAAGCCAAATATCTTCCCAGTCACTGATTTGATGTGACCAATACACCAAGCCCCATTCGTGATTGAGGTTCTCAATTGTTTTGTATTTAGCTTTTACATATTCTTTGAACTCAGCAAAAGCATGCGGGTTATGGAATAGCTCTAATCCGGGTTCGTTATCTACTTGCCAGCCAATAATCGACGGGTGATCTTTGTAGCGCTCAACTATTTTGCGAATAATTCGTTCTGCATATGTCAGAAATAGTGGGTTGGAATAATCAACATTTTGGCGGTGGCCATATGCAATGGGTTGCCCTGCTTTGCGTTGGGCAATAAGTTCTGGGTGTTTACTTGCAAGCCACGGTGGGATTGCATATGTAGGTGTACCAATAATGATTGAAATACCTTGCTTTTGGGCCTTATCTAATATTGGTTGCAACCACTCTAAATTGAAAACTCCGTCGGAGGGTTCCCAAAGCGACCAAACTGATTCGCCAACACGAAGTACGGAGAGTCCGCCTTCTTCCATGAGTTCGAAATCTTTATCGAGGCGAGGAACTTGGTTGTACTCGTGATAATAACAAGCACCGTATAAGAACTTACTTGGCGTAAAAGATTTCACGCCCGCAACGATAAGTCAGAGACCTAGATCAGTCAATGAAAACGCAGTGCGGTATTCATATCCCGCATCAAGAATTGCCTGCTTAGCTCCACGTTCAACAATAACGGCAACTCCAACAATGATTGCGCCAGCTTCGATCAGTGCTTCAACAGCGGTAAGGACTGAACCGCCAGTAGTAGATGTATCTTCAACTGCGACAACGCGCTTACCTTTTACATCTGGGCCTTCAATGCGACGTTGCAAGCCATGTGCTTTTTCGGCTTTACGAACTACAAATGAATCAATCTTCTTTCCTTGCGCAGCCGCAACATGCATCATGGCTGTTGCAACGGGATCTGCGCCAAGAGTGAGGCCGCCAACGGCTTCGTAATCCCAATCTTTGAGTAGATCGAGCATTACTTGCCCAACAAGGGGAGCAGCTTCGTGATCGAGCGTTACCCGACGAAGATCAACGTAGTAGTCGGCCTCTTTACCTGAAGAGAGAATTACCTTGCCATGTACGACGGCCTTCTTGATTATTTGCTCTTTTAGTAAATCGCGTGCGCTCATACGGAAAGCCTATCGTGTACAAAATCTTTTTCTGAGTTACTCTCCCACAATTGAAATAGTTGCGAGGGGCGAAATGAACACACGCATCAAAGGCGCAGATGGTTTCCGTGCAATCGCTTGCATGATGGTTATTTATCACCATGTAATGCAGCGCCTCGATCCGCTGGCTTCGCCTTCGTGGGTAAAGGTCATTCAGTACATGGGTATGCGCGGTGAAGTCGGCGTAAGTATTTTCTTCGTACTTTCAGGCTGCCTGCTCGCAACTCCATTCTGGAATGCCTTTATCGGCAATACTCCGCAACCAAAATTGCGCACATACTTCCAAAATCGTGCAGCGCGTATTTTGCCTGGTTATTACCTCATTCTCGGACTATCTGCATTCCTTGCAGTCAAAATTATTGATTTCAAAATTGTATGGTCGCGAATTATTGCTGGAATCTTTCTTGTATCGCACTTTCATTGGAACACATTCTTTGCTTCAGAATTAGATCCACCATTATGGACAATTACTCTGGAAATCTGGTCTTACATACTTTTGCCTATTGTTTTGTTCTCTATTTTTAGAAAAGCACGCACTGTAAAAGCTGCCGCAATTGGCATGGGTATCTGGATCGTATTCTTGCAATCACTACAACCACTTATCATCAAATTCTTTATGACAGATGATTACCTCAAAGGTTGGGAATGGGGTTGGGCGGGCGGCGCAAAACTCTGGATTCCATACTGGAACTTAGCTTCCTTCTTTACGCAATTCCTACTTGGTGCATGTGCTGCGCTCTACATTGCAAACAAAAAATCAAAAGGAACAGATGCTTCTAGAAAATATGATTGGCTAACTGCAACAGGAATTCTTTTAGCATTTGTCTTAATTGAAGCCCGTCTAACTCCTGGTGTTCCAGATGCGATTACACGTCAGCCATATATTTCACCTGTGTATGCAGCACTTGTTGCATTTGCGCTTGCAAATGTGCCATTTAGTAAATATATAAGTGAGTTCTTAGAGAAAAAGTTCTTCAAGCGCGTTGCAACTCTTTCATTTGGCCTTTACTTGTGGCATTACATGATTATGCAGATCCTTCAAGTAAAAATGGATCCTTCATATTATTATTACGGCACAATGGATGTTGGACACTGGGCTGATACAAGTGTGATTGTTATTGCGATTTCATACGTTCTTGCTGCAGTTAGTTGGAAAATATATGAAGCCCCAATATTGCGATTGAGTCGTTCTAATATTGCAAAGCGAGAAGCGCGTCAGTTACCGTCTTTGTAGACGATAACGTTATTTTTCTTCCGTGTTGCTAGCCCTTTTGGAGGGTTAGCATCAATGAGCGCATCAACTTCTATGCGTAACTTTGCTACTTCTAGAGCCATATTTGCCATAGCGGATTCAAGTTCGATGATGCGTTTGATGCCTGCGTGATTTATACCTTCGCCAACTAAACGACCCACCATTCGCAGCGATGCAATGTCGCGCAATGAATAACGACGGTTTCTGCCTTCGGTGCGCTCTGGTGAAACTAAACCTAAGCGATCATATTGACGCAAAGTTTGTGGGTG
>CAIOIJ010000085.1 GCA_903858325.1 uncultured Actinomycetes bacterium | reverse complement strand
TATTTGTGCTCTTGACTGTAGCTTTCTTCGTGGCAGCTTTTTTTGCAGCTGCTTTCGTTGCTGCAGCACTCTGCTTAGTAGTCGGTGTTGCCGATGCACTCTGTGTTGGAGTGGTTGAAGCAGGCGCTGTAGTAGCCGCACTGTTGCCCGATGGATTACCAATTCCTCCGCCAGCCAAATTTATTGTTTGACTCGATGTAAATTGCGGAGGAGTGATAGCCAAAACAGCGCCAAGGCCGCCGACTGTGCCTCCTGCTATCAATAGCGCCCGCTTCATCTATGCCCCCTCGTTACAGTGATGATCAATAGATCAATCACTTCAGTGCAGACAATGCCCTGCAAACCTGAGAGATTTCTGAGTCCGTTCTGCATTTGGAGTGCGACTTTATTCCGAATGAAAAGCAAAAGCTTCGTCGTGGAATCTATTTTTTGGAACGCCTAAGTCCTGCGCAGCCTCGCGCACTGCCTCAACTAATGGCCCAGGACCACAAATGTAAATGTCGCAATCGGCAAAGCGTGGCACTAGCGCTTTGAGGGAGCGCGAATCCATTGGATGATTTTTGCGCGAGCCAACTAAGTAGTGCACGCGGATTGTGCCACCCGAGTTATATGCCATGTAATCAAGTTCTTCACGCAGCACTAAATCTTCTTCCTTAGAGGCGCGATAAATAAGGTCCATCTCAACGCCATCTTTGAACTCATCCATCAGCGCACGCACTGGAGTAATTCCAACGCCGCCACCAATCAAAACAATGTGGGGACGCGTTGATCGCCCTGCAGTAAAGGCACCATATGGGCCTTCAACAAAGACGCGTGTATTGCGCTTGAGAAATGCGAGCGAGCGCGAATGATCGCCCAAATCTTTTACTGTGATGCGCAAGAAATGTTCCGTTGGCGCAGCCGATAATGAATACGGGTGCGACATCAAAAAGTGTCCGCGAGTAAAGAAGCGCCAACCAAAGAACTGCCCGCCCTCTGCCGCCAACTTGTGCAGATTGCGACCGCGCATAATGACTGAGATAACTCCTGGGCCTTCAACAACAATTTTGTCGACCTTCAAGTTATGTCGCATCGAACGCACAAGTGGAATACCAATTCGCCAAATCAAAATGCTAAGTCCCATGAAAACATAAAGCGCGGTCCAGTATGCGCGATTGAGTGGATGACCAATAAACATCTGACCGTTGATAACTTGATGCATAAACGATGCCGCAATTGCTATGTATGTATAAACGTGAATAATCCACCACGTCTCATAGCTCATCTTTGCGCGAGCTTTTTTATACGATGTAACACCGGCCATAATCATCAAAATAAAACCGGCAAGTGCAAACCACATCCAGTCAAAAGTTCGCAGCAACTGCCACATTTCAGAATACAAAGGAATATTGTCTTGTCCGCCATAACCAATCAAAACAAAGAGCACATGAAAACCAATAAGAAATAATGAATACGGCCCTAACTTGCGATGCCACGTAACAAGGCGATCGTGGCCAACACCGCGTTCTACCCACGGAATTCTTGCAACTAAGAAAATTCCAACGATTGCAAAATAAGTTCCGACCAAGGCACAAATGCGCGATATCGATTGCACCGTTGAATAAACGCTAGCGAAATCCGATTGACGCACTGTCGTGGCCGAGAGCGCCAACGTAAGGCCCAAACCGCCCCCTGTAATCAGGGCTGCCCAGTCGGTACCAGCTGCAGAGAACTTACGGAATGTGGATTGCCTATTCATGAGGATAGATAACCCTGTGAACCTGAGAACCTCCTGAGTGGTGGCAGGGGACGCGCTGACGATTGGAGCGCGTCCACACGCCCCTACGCGATCTTGATTGAGTCAAGGAAGTCATTGCCTACGTAGACCGCTAATTTGAACCCACTGAGATTTCGCGAAGTCCTTATCGCTGCCAGGCCGTCCACATTGGTATTGACCTTATAGATCACCACTTTCGAGCCCTTCTTAAATGCTCGAACCAGCAAAGTATCTTCATAAATATTTGAGTCGAGGGAAATTAGATATTTTCCAGATGACTCTTTCTTCACCGCAATATCGGCAGCAGGTGGAGCATCTATTTCTTCCCCATCGCTTTCAAGTGGGATTACATCTGCGGCTATAGGTTCAATTACTGCAACAGGCGCTGGTGTGCTTGGAGCGTTGGCTGTTGAACTCTCACTTATTCCAGATGGTGCAACAGAATTTGTAGAAACTGTTGAAGTTTCAACACTGACCGTGCTCGAATCGTTAGAGCTCGGTGCAACTACTTGGTTTACTGGCGTCGCAAATGAATAAGAATTTGCACTCGGTGGCGTAATTATCAATGTAGGTTGAAGTTGATTAGTTTGTTGTACTGAAAATGTATTAGAAGAAGAATCATAAATAACATCTGTTCCTTCTTGCGAGCGCCAACCAGCAACATTTCCAGTTTGTGGATCTGCAGAAGTTTGCAAAACTAAACGACATCCAATTGGGCAACCCATGTATTCAACTGGCATGACTCCATGCCATGAACCACTTGTTCCGCAAACCGCTTCATCGCAAACAACGACTCCATAAACTTTTCCTGCCGAGTCGATGACAGCCCAGCCACCTACACCAGCTAAACCATTTACTGGTGCTGCACTAGCTGTCGGCGTAGGCGTTGGAGTTGGCGTTGGCGTTACAACAGGAGTTGAGGTTTCACTGGGTGCCGGAGTGCTAACTACAACTGGTGTAGAAGTTTCGCTGGGCGATGAACCACCTGCGGGCGCAGCAACAGGATTGGCACAAATTCCGCCACTGCTAGTACCACCATTGGGATCGGTGAAAGGCCCCCACTGAAAACATTTTTGTTCTCCTGGATGGGCAGCATTCCATTCTTGAGATTGCGCAAGTGCAACGGCTTGGGCATCACTTACTTGTTTATCGTAGGCAGCACGCGCATCGACAACAGATTGTGCCTGCCAAGTCTTTACGCAATATGCAAAATAAGTGTCATCAGAATTCGTCGTCGTGAAATTCATATCCACGCCCGTGCCGTTACCTGCTCCCGCAGGACATGAAAATGCTTTGTAGGTATCCGTTGATTCCCATTGAGATTGAGTTACCCCTGGTGCACTAGATATTCGGGTTCCAGGAATCTCGGAGCCAGTTGCAACTCCAGGAAATGGATCGGTCTCAGCGAGCGCAGGAACGAGAGAAAAAGCAGTGGCCACCATGACCGCTGAACAGAAGCTGATAACTACATTCCACTTTCGAACAAACAATGATGTGTTCATATTTCAAATCTACTCTCGGCCACAGACAATAAATAGGGCAAAACCGCCAACCGCCGCGAGACGTGGCTTACCTCTGTGTCACGGTTAGACTGACCCAATGCGCGTATTCATCACCGGTGGAGCAGGTTTTATCGGCTCCCACTTAGCCGATGCCCTTGTGGCCCGTGGTGACGCCGTAACGATCCTGGACAACATGAGCACGGGCTCACAATCCAATATCGCTCACTTAGAGGGCGCAATCGAAATCATCAAAGGCGATATTCGTGACGTTGCAACTGTTGAAAAAGCAATGGCCAGCGCCGACCTTGTCTTACATATGGCTGCAGCCCTTGGCGTAAACACTATTTTGGAATCCCCTATTGAATCGGTCTCAACAAATTTCACAGGCAGTGAAGTTGTTCTACAAGCCGCAACCAAACTAAAAAAGCGAATCATCATTGCAAGTACTTCAGAGATTTATGGCAAGAATCCAAAGCAACCGCTCAACGAATTAGATGATCGAGTTATTGGCACACCACAAAAGATTCGCTGGACATATTCCGACGCCAAAGCGCTAGAGGAAGCAATTGCACACGCGCTCTTCTTGACCAAGGGTTTGAAAGTTACAACTGTGCGCCTGTTCAACACTGTTGGCCCACGCCAAACTGGTCGTTACGGAATGGTTGTGCCACGCTTTGTGCAATCGGCGCTCGCTGGCCAACCAATAACTATTTACGGCGATGGCACGCAATCACG
>CAIOIJ010000084.1 GCA_903858325.1 uncultured Actinomycetes bacterium | reverse complement strand
ATATGCAGCCTCACGCGAAACAACTGAAGGAACAGTTTTCTCCGTCACTGGCGGAGATTGGGATTCACTCGTTACAGAAATTGGACAAGCAAAAGAAGAACGTGTTGTCGTCAATATGGGACCACAACACCCTTCCACTCACGGAGTGCTTCGCCTAGTACTCGAACTCGAAGGCGAAACAGTTACAGAAGTTCGATGCGGAATCGGTTATCTGCATACAGGCATAGAAAAAAATATGGAGTATCGAAATTGGACACAAGGTGTCACGTTCGTAACTCGTATGGATTATTTGTCACCACTTTTCAATGAAACTGCATATTGCTTATCCGTTGAAAAGTTGCTTGGAATTACTAATGATGTTCCAGAGCGCGCAAGTGTTATTCGCGTTTTGATGATGGAGCTCAACCGTATTTCTTCACACATGGTTGCACTCGGTACTGGCGCACTAGAACTTGGTGCACTTTCACCAATGATTTTCTGTTTCCGCGAACGTGAAAAAGTTCTCGATATCTTTGAACTTATTTCAGGTCTGCGCATGAATATGGCTTATGTACGCCCAGGTGGAGTTCAACAAGATTTGCCAGCGGGAGCACTAGCCAAGATTCGTGCAACAGTAAAAGACCTACGTCATTCATTCAAAGATAATGAAAACTTGCTCGTCGGTAATTCAATTTGGATGAAGCGCACCGAAGGCATTGGTTACTTAGATCTAGCTGGTGCAACAACTCTTGGAATTACTGGCCCAGTACTTCGCTCAACTGGACTTCCTTGGGATCTTCGCAAGATGCAACCATATTCAGGTTATGAAAATTATAAATTCGATGTTGTAACTGCCGATACTTGTGATGTTTATGGTCGATTCTTGATTCGTGTAAACGAACTCGAACAATCACTTCGCATTATCGAACAAGCAGTTGATAAGTTAGAAAAACTTGAAGGCGCACCAGTGATGGTTGCCGATAAGAAAATTGCATGGCCAGCACAACTTGCACTCGGTGGCGATGGACTCGGAAACTCACTCGACCATATCCGCGAAATCATGGGCACTTCAATGGAATCACTTATCCATCACTTTAAATTAGTTACTGAAGGTTTCCGTGTTCCTGCGGGCCAGGTGTACACAGCAATTGAATCTCCACGTGGAGAACTCGGCGCACACGTTGTATCCGATGGCGGAACTCGTCCATTCCGAGTTCACTTCCGCGAACCATCTTTCAATAATTTGCAATCAACTTCTGCAATGTGCGAAGGCAGCATGGTTGCAGACATCATCGGTGCTGTTGCATCTATCGATCCTGTTATGGGAGGCGTTGACCGCTAATGTCATTTTCAGATAAAGATTTAGCAACGATGGAATCCATCATTTCGCGCTACCCACGTTCACGTTCGGCAATCATGCCGCTGTTGCATTATGCGCAGTCACTTGCAGGATATGTAACTAATGAAAGCATTGAACTCATTGCTAAATTACTTGCACTTGAGACCGCTGAAGTAACTGCAGTCTCCACTTTTTACACACAGTACAAGCGCAAGCCCGTCGGTGAATATCACGTCGGTGTGTGCACTAATACTTTGTGTGCGGTTATGGGTGGCGATGCAATATTTGCCGGCCTCAAAGAGCACCTCGGTATTGAAAATGATGGCGTAACAACTGACGGAAAAGTTTCATTAGAACATATCGAATGCAATGCAGCATGTGATTACGCACCTGTTGTTATGGCCAACTGGGAGTTCTACGACAATCAAACTGTGCAATCTGCAAAAGATTTAGTAGATGGCATGCGCGCAGGAAATCCACCCGCACCAACTCGTGGACCAAACACACTTGTTACATGGAAAGAAGCATCAGCTGTACTCGCTGGAATCAATGATGGAAAAGCTAATGAAGGCCTACAAGCTGGCACCCCATCACTCCTTGGTTTGAAACTTTCGAAAGAGGGCAAATAATGACAAAGCTTGCCCCAGTACTTTCGGCACATTGGGATGAAAAAGATTCATTCACAATCGATGCATACACTCGCAATGGTGGTTACAAAGCATCTAAAAAAGCATTGGCAATGGATCCTGATGCAGTAATTCAACTAGTAAAAGATTCTGGTCTTCGAGGTCGCGGCGGCGCAGGTTTTCCAACTGGCATGAAGTGGGGATTTATTCCTCAAGGCGATAACAAAGATCATTATCTTGTTGTAAATGCCGATGAATCAGAGCCTGGTACTTGCAAAGATATGCCTTTGCTTCTTGCTAACCCACACGTTTTAGTTGAAGGCTGCATCATCGCTTGTCATGCGATTCGCGCAAAGTATGCATTCATTTATATTCGCGGCGAAGTTACACATGTTGTTCGCCGACTCAATCAAGCAATTGAAGATGCTTACAAAGCAGGACACCTTGGTAACGGAATCGAATTAGTTTTACATGTTGGCGCAGGAGCATATATTTGCGGCGAAGAAACTGCGCTCCTTGATTCACTCGAAGGTTTCCGTGGTCAACCACGTTTGCGCCCACCATTTCCAGCAATTGCTGGTTTGTATGCACGACCAACTGTTGTAAACAATGTTGAATCTATTTCTTCGGTACCTGCAATCATTAATAATGGCGCCGAGTGGTATCAAAGTATGGGAACCGAAAAGAGCAAAGGAACAACGCTTTATTCTCTCTCTGGTCACGTAAAGAACCCTGGCCAGTTTGAAGCACCACTGGGAATTACATTGCGTGAAATTTTGGAATTATCAGGCGGCATCCGCGCAGGCCACACTCTCAAATTCTGGACACCTGGTGGATCTTCAACTCCTCTTTTCACTTCCGATCACTTAGATGTGCCACTTGATTATGAAGGTGTTTCTGCAGCAGGTTCCATGCTTGGAACTAAAGCTCTTCAAATATTTGATGAGACAACATGCGTTGTCCGTGCAGTGTTGCGTTGGACAGAGTTCTACAAGCACGAATCTTGCGGAAAGTGCACACCTTGTCGCGAAGGCACATGGTGGTTAGTTCAAATCTTGCGCGATCTTGAAGCAGGAAAAGGAACTGAAGCAGATCTAGCTAAGTTGCTCGATCTTTGCGACAACATCATGGGACGTTCATTTTGTGCACTTGGCGATGGTGCTACTAGTCCGATTACATCGTCAATCAAATATTTCCGCGATGAATACATTGCGCATCTCACTAATGGCGCATGTCCATTTGATCCTGCCGCTTCAACTCTTTTTGAAGGGGCTAACAAATGACAACAACAGAAGTTGTAGACATGATCAGCGTTGTTATTGATGGTTTTGAAGTGAGCGTTCCTAAGGGAACTCTTGTAATTCGTGCAGCAGAAAAATTAGGAATTCAGATTCCTCGCTTCTGTGATCACCCATTGCTTGATCCAGTTGGTGCTTGCCGCCAATGTCTCGTTGATATCGAAATCAATGGTCGCGCATTTCCGAAGCCACAAGCTTCGTGCACCATTCCTGTAGAACCAGGAATGATTGTAAAAACACAATTGACTTCAGCAGTTGCAGAAAAAGCACAGCGCGGAGTAATGGAACTCTTACTTGTAAACCATCCACTTGATTGCCCAGTGTGCGACAAGGGCGGCGAATGTCCATTACAGAATCAAGCGATGAGTACTGGCCAAGGCGAAACACGTTTTGAAGGCACAAAGCGCACATTCCAAAAGCCAATCAATATTTCTTCACAAGTTTTGCTCGATCGTGAACGCTGTGTTCTTTGCGCACGTTGTACACGATTCTCTGCACAAATTGCGAGCGATCCATTTATTACTCTCAACGAACGCGGCGCACTGCAACAAGTAGGTATTTATGAGAAGCAACCATTCGAATCATATTTCTCTGGAAATGCCGTTCAGATCTGCCCAGTAGGTGCACTCACTGGAGCTTCTTACCGTTTCCGCGCACGTCCATTTGATTTAGTTTCAACACCATCCGCATGCGAACACTGCGCATCCGGTTGCGATATGCGCACCGATGTACGTCGTGGAAAAACACTTCGCCGACTTGCTGGTGATGATGCATCCGTCAACGAAGAATGGAACTGCGATAAAGGTCGTTGGGCATTCAAATATGTCACTGCGCTCGATCGTCTTTCAACACCAAAAATTCGTAATAGCGATGGAATCTTGGTTGAGGCATCATGGCCAGAAGCACTTGCTGCCGCTGCTGCAGGTTTGTCTGCAAACAAGAGCGCAGTTCTTGTCGGTGGACGTGCAACATATGAAGATGCGTACGGTTATTCAAAGTTTGCACGTATTGCACTTGGCACAAACGATATTGATTTCCGTGCACGTCTTTCATCAGATGAAGAACGCGAATTCCTTGCAGCACATGTTGTCGGTTCAACTACGACATATCGCGACATCGATGGCGCTGATCAAGTATTACTAGTTGCATTTGAGCCAGAAGAAGAATCCCCAATTGTTTTCTTGCGCCTCAATAAGCAATTCCGCAAGCGCGCACTCAAAGTCACTGCTATCGCAACCAAACTTTCCATCGGAGTTGAAAAACTCAAGGGAGAGTTCGTCAAGGTTGCACCAGGTGCTGAGGCAAGTGCATTGAGTTCACAGTCGCTTACTAATAAATCAGTCATTCTTGTTGGAGAGCGCGCTGCCGAAAGTGCTGGGCTACTCAGTGCAGTTGCAGCCCTTGCGCAATCAAGCGGTGCAAAACTTGCTTGGATTCCACGACGTGCAGGCGAACGCGGCGCACTTGAAGCTGGAGCAATCGGAAATCTTTTGCCTGGCGGTCGCCCAGTAAGTGATGCAGCAGCTCGAGTAGATATTGCAACTGCATGGTCAACACAGTCACTTCCAAGTGAAAATGGAAAGAGCGCTTCCGAAATTATTGCTGCAGTAAATAGCGGCTCAATTGGCGCACTCGTTATTGGTGGCGTTGACCCACTTGATAATTCAGATAGCGCGCAAACGTTAGCTGCGCTCGATAAAGCTTTTGTTGTAAGCCTAGAAATTGCACCAAGTGCTGTGACTGAGCGAGCAAATGTAATTTTGCCTGTTGCTGCAGTAACTGAAAAGAGCGGATCTTTCCTCAACTGGGAAGGTCGTCCACGCACTTTCGATTCAGCAGTTGCCGATACCCATAACCGCAGTGACTTGCGCATTCTTTCGATGATTGCAGATGAAATGGGTCGTTCCATTTCCCTAGCAACTGTTACTGCTGCAGCAAAAGAGATCGCATCACTGGGACGCTGGGATGGCGCAAAAATTTCTCTCAATAAAGTTTCAGTTGCAACAGCTCCATCACTTTCCTCAGATCAAGCAATCATTACTTCTTGGCGTCGCTTGCTCGACCTCGGAACTCTGCAACAAGGAGAAGAAAACCTTGCTGCAACTTCTAGACAAACCGTTGCAGTTATCTCTCCAAAGCGCGCAGATGCTTTAGGAGTAAAGGATGGGGATCGACTTACTATTTCAACAGAGCTCGGCTCAGTTACTTTGCCAGCACTTGTTGAAGAGATTCACGATGATGCAGTGTGGGCGCCGCGTAATTCACGCGGTTCACAATTACTTTCACAACTCGGTGTCGCTCATGGAGCAGTAGTAAAGGTGGCAAAGGCATGATTTCAACAGCTGAACTCATCGGAGCTGATCCAGGCTGGATCATTCTTGTAAAAGCCGCACTTGTATTTATTGTTTGCGTTGTTCTCACCATCATGTCTGTCTGGGGCGAACGTCGCATCGTTGCTCGTATGCAGCAGCGTGTGGGACCAAACCGAGTTGGAAAATTTGGTTTGATTCAGGCACTTGCCGATGGAGTAAAACTTGCTCTCAAGGAAGATTTGATTCCTGCAGCGGCAGATAAAATTGTTTTCATTCTTGCACCAGTAATTAGTGCAACAACATGCTTTATGTCATTTGCAGTAATTCCAATGACTGGCGAAGTGAGCCTCTTTGGTCATAAAACAGCAATGCAGCTCACTGATATTCCAGTTGGCGTTCTTTATGTATTAGCAATTGCATCAGTTGGTGTTTATGGCATCGTTTTGGCTGGCTGGTCTTCAGGTTCCACATATCCACTTCTAGGTGGACTTCGATCAAGTGCCCAAGTTATTTCTTATGAAATTGCTATGGGACTCTCACTTGTCGCGGTCTTTATTTATTCAGGTTCAATGTCAACATCAGATATCGTCGCTGCACAAGGCAAGTGGTGGTACGCAGTTGTTCTTTTCCCATCATTTGTTATTTATTGCATCTCAATGGTCGGCGAAACAAACCGCGCACCTTTCGATTTAGCAGAAGCAGAAGGCGAACTCGTTGGCGGTTTCCATACTGAATATTCATCGCTCAAGTTCGCACTCTTTTTCCTAGCTGAGTACGTAAATATCATCGCGGTTTCAGCGCTTGCAACAACGCTATTCCTCGGCGGATATCACGCACTCCCTGGTCTGGGCTTTACAGAGACATGGCTTGGTGGTTGGTTCACTTTGATCTGGTTCTTCCTCAAAGTTCTTTTCTTCTTCTTTATCTTTGTATGGCTTCGCGGTACTTTGCCACGACTTCGTTACGACCAATTTATGCAATTTGGTTGGAAAGTTCTTATCCCAGTTTCAATTCTCTGGATCCTTGTCGTTGCAACACTTCGCGTGCTTTCAATGCAAGGCGCGTCTAGATCAGTAATTGTCGCCTTTGCGGTGGGAATAATTATTATTGTGATGGCTGTAAATATTCTTTTTGAGAATGCAAAGAATAAAAAGAAAAATACGGTAGTTGCTGAATCAGCCAAACCTTCCTTCGCGGTTCCCGAACTTCCAACGAATGTTTCGTCCATCAATGTTTCACAGAAAGGTGGCGATCGTGCCTGATCAGATCGAACCAATCGCACCGCGCGAAATTAGTGTCAACGATGTTGAGTTTGCTCAAGTAGTACAGAACGGTCCTAAAGGTTTCTTTGATCAACTCAAAGGCTTCTGGGTTACCTTCATCACGATGTTCAAGAAGGTCAACACGGTTCAGTATCCAGAAGTAAAAGAGCCAACCGCAGAGCGATTCCATGGGCGCCATCAACTCAACCGCCACGAAGATGGTTTAGAAAAATGTATTGGTTGCGAACTTTGCGCGTGGGCTTGTCCTGCAGATGCAATCCTTGTTGAAGGCGATAACAACACAGAAGAAAACAGAATGTCTCCTGGTGAGCGCTACGGCAAGGTATATCAAATCAATTACTTGCGTTGTATTTTCTGCGGACTTTGCATCGAAGCTTGTCCAACTCGTGCGCTCACAATGACAAATGAATATGAATTAGCTGATGGATCGCGCGATAAATTGATTTTCGAAAAGGCCGACCTTCTTGCACC
Organism: uncultured Actinomycetes bacterium; assembly: GCA_903858325.1. Taxonomy (GTDB): domain Bacteria; phylum Actinomycetota; class Actinomycetes; order Nanopelagicales; family Nanopelagicaceae; genus Planktophila. Next base: position 6,211 of record CAIOIJ010000084.1, on the reverse strand, counting down.
ACTTCGCCAAGGAATGCTTGCGCCTCCACATCCAATGTATCCAGGTATGGAAGATACAAATTATTATCGTGGTGAAGTAAAGGGTTCTCACCCATCTCAGGATGTGCAGAAATGATAAATCTCGCAATTTCAGTAGGACAGACCGAAACCCCAGAGGCAGTGATGTTCTGGATTCTTGGTCCGCTTGCAGTTATTAGTGCCCTTGGAATGTTGCTTGTAAAGAAAGCAGTTCACTCCGCAATCTTGCTTGCCTGGGTCATGATCACTTTGGCAATTTTTTACATTGCACAAGATGCAGTATTTCTTGGAATCGTTCAGATCGTTGTTTACACGGGCGCAGTAATGATGCTCTTCCTCTTCATTCTCATGCTTGTGGGCGTCGATTCTTCAGATTCATTGACCGAAACAATTCCAGGCTTGCGACCAATTGCAATTACAGCAGCTCTTGGTTTTGGCGGCCTCATGGTTTCACTTATTGGTCGCGCAACAATCGGGCGACAAATGGTTGGACTCACTGTTGCCAACCTCGATGGAAATGTTCAGAGCATTGCGAAGAAATTATTCTCGACATATGTATGGCCATTTGAAGTTGTATCTGCGCTACTTATAACTGCGGCACTTGGCGCAATGGTTCTTGCCCATCATCAGCGCACAATTGTTCGTCCAACACAGCGCGAACAAGCAATCAATCGTTTCCGATCAGGCACGCTTGCATCAGCTGCAGGACTGCCCGGCCCTGGAGTATTTGCTCGCCACAATGCAGTGGATGTACCAGCGCTTTTGCCAGATGGCACTGCAGCGGCTGCATCAGTAAGTGCCACGCTGAAAGCTCGTGGCGATGTAATTGATTCAAGAAAATTTGAACTTGGAGAAGTAGATACAAGTGTGGAGGAGGAGAAGTAATGAATGCTGCTAATTATTTATACGTATCAGCGCTCCTCTTTACTATCGGAGCTGTCGGCGTTGTAGTTCGCCGAAATGCGATTGTTGTTTTCATGTGTGTTGAGCTCATGCTCAATGCAGCAAATTTAGCTTTTGTAACTTTCGCACGAATCAATGGTTCTATCGATGGTCAAATTATGGCCTTCTTTACGATGGTCGTTGCAGCATGTGAAGTTGTAGTTGGTCTTGCAATTATCGTGACGATTTATCGATCCCGCCGATCAGCATCTGTCGATGATGCTAGTTTGTTGAAGCGATAACGATGCTAATAAATAACGGTCTCGTCTACCTCATCGCATTGCCACTTGCTGGCGCTGCAATCCTTTTACTTGCTGGGCGTCGCTCAGACAAATGGGGACACATTCTTGCAACGCTCTTGTCCGCTTCATCTTTTGCCGTTGGACTACTCCAACTTTCACAGATGCTTGGCCGCCCAACAGAGCAGCGCGCAGTTGAACAGAAACTCTTCGAGTGGATTTCAGTTGGTTCATTTCAGGTAGATGCTGGCCTCTTGCTTGACCAACTTTCTATCTGTTTTGTATTACTTATTACTGGTGTCGGCACCCTGATTCATATTTATTCCATCTCTTATATGTCACACGATCACGACCGCCGTCGCTTCTTCGCATATCTCAATCTCTTTATTGCAGCGATGCTTCTCTTGGTCCTTGGTAATTCATTCCTCAACCTTTATGTCGGTTGGGAAGGCGTAGGTCTTGCTTCTTATTTGCTCATTGGTTTCTGGAATCAAAAACCTGCATATGCAACGGCTTCAAAGAAGGCCTTCATCATGAACCGCGTTGGCGATATGGGACTTTCATTTGCAATCATGATTGCATTTGCAAGCCTTGGCACAGTCTCTTTCGCTGGAATCAAAGAAGCTGCGCCACATGCATCAACTGCTTCGCTCACCGCGATTGGAATCATGCTCTTAGTAGCAGCAACTGGTAAATCTGCTCAATTCCCATTGCAGGCATGGCTTGGCGATGCGATGGCTGGCCCAACACCCGTTTCGGCCCTTATCCACGCAGCGACAATGGTTACAGCCGGTGTGTACCTCATTACTCGTTCTAACTTTATTTTCGATGCAGCTCCAACTGCTCAACTTCTTGTTGTCATAGTTGGTGCAATCACACTTCTCTTTGGTGCAATTATCGGTACCGCTAAAGATGACATCAAAAAAGCACTGGCTGCATCAACAATGTCGCAGATTGGTTACATGATTTTGGGTGCAGGTCTTGGCCCAGTCGGTTACGCATTTGCAATCATGCACCTACTAACACATGGTTTCTTCAAGGCCGGAATGTTCCTTGGCGCCGGTTCAGTTATGCACGGCATGGATGACGAAGTAAATATGCGAAAGTACGGAAATCTTCGCAAATTCATGCCAATCACTTTTGTAACATTTGGTTTAGGTTATTTAGCAATTCTTGGCGTTCCACCATTTGCTGGTTTCTATTCAAAAGATATGATCATTGAAACTGCATTCAATGCTGGTGGAATCAAGGGAATTCTTCTTGGAAGCGCTGCACTACTCGGTGCGGGAATCACTGCTTTCTACATGACTCGCGTCATGATCCTTACATTTACAGGTGCACCGCGTTGGGATGAAAAGGCGCACCCACATGAGTCTCCAATCCTTATGTGGCTACCAATGGCAATTCTTGCAATTGGTTCAGTAACTTCAGGCTTCTTACTCTCTCGCGGAGATGCACTAGTCAATTGGCTTGCACCTCTATTTGCAGAACATGGCGAGCACGAAGAATTATTGAAACCTATCGTGGTTACATCCCTTGCACTTCTCATGGTGGCAATCGGAGTCGCAATTGCATTTATGAAGTATTCACGCAGCGAAGTTTCAAATACTGCACCTGAAGATGTTTCATTCCTTACAAAAATTGTTCGTCGCGATCTCTTGCAAGATGATTTCAACGAGGCCATCTTCATGCGCCCTGGCCAAGCGCTTACTTCTACATTGGTCAAGACCGATGAACTCGTCATTGATGGCGCAGTTCGCGGAGTAGGCAGTGTTGCACTTGGTTCTGCGGGTGCTCTACGCGGAACCCAAACGGGCTTTGTTCGTAGCTATGCAGCTTTGATTTTGATCGGCGCAGTTGCGCTCATTGCAGCGATTTGGGTGGTGACTCAGTAATGAATATTTCTTTGACTCTCCTTATGGCTCTGCCACTTATTGGTGCAGCAGTTTTGGCAGCCCTGCCAAAATCAAATGCGCTCCTTGCTAAGCAAGTAGCCCTTGCATCAACAATTCTTGTAGCACTGGCAACCATTGCAATCGCGGTTGGTTTCGAACGTGACAATACCAATCTGCAATATGTTGAGAGCCACCAATGGATTCCATCATTTGGTATCAACTATGCAGTTGGTCTCGATGGAATCTCACTTGTACTTATTCTGATGACGACACTGCTCGCACCGATTGTTGTTCTTGCAGGGTGGAACGAATCACAGAGCGGACGTTGGTCTACTAAGACTTTCTACATTCTTATTCTTATTCTTGAAATGATGGCAGTCGGCGTCTTTGCTGCAACCGATGTATTCCTCTTTTATGTTTTCTTCGAAGCGATGCTCGTTCCTGTCTACTTCCTTATTGGTGGATATGGCACAGGGGAGCGCTCGGCGGCAGCAGTGAAGTTCCTTCTATATAGCCTCTTCGGTGGCCTCTTGATGCTCGCATCAATTATTGGTCTCTATGTTCTTTCAGGCGCTCAAGGCGGACATACTTTCGATACACAAGCACTCTCGCATTTGCAGATGAGTTCAACTACGCAAAATCTTTTATTCCTCGGATTCTTTATTGCCTTTGCAATCAAAGCACCTCTATGGCCATTCCACACTTGGCTACCTGATGCTGCAGATTCTGCAACATCAGGAACATCCGTTCTATTACTTGGCGTTCTCGACAAAGTCGGAACTTTCGGAATGATTCGTTATTGCCTCACTCTTTTCCCTGATGCAACTAAGACATTCACGCCAACAATAATTGTGCTTTCAGTAATCTCGATTATTTATGGTGCATTCCTAGCAATTGGCCAGAAAGATATAAAGCGCCTGATTGCATTTACATCTATCTCTCACTTTGGCTTCATCACAATGGGAATTTTCGCCATGACTACACAAGGTCATAGTGGTGCAACGCTGTATATGTTCAATCACGGCTTCTCGACTGCAGCCCTCTTCTTAGTAGCAGGCTGGATGATTTCGCGACGCGGATCTTCAACTATTGCCGACTTTGGTGGATTACAACGAGTCACTCCCGTTATGGCATGGTCATTCTTCTTTGCAGGAATGTCGAGCTTGGCGCTGCCGGGACTTTCAAGTTTCGTTTCAGAGTTCCTTGTTCTAGTCGGTACATATACTCGATATCCAGTAGCTGCAGTAATTGCAACATTTGGAATTGTTTTGGCTGCTCTCTACATCTTGATTCCCGTGCAGCGCGCGTTACATGGCCCAACAACACCAGGAAACGAAAATCTTTCAGATCTAACTCTTCGCGAGAAAGTTGCGATTGCACCTGTCATCGCCGTCATTCTCTTCTTAGGTTTTTATCCATCACCACTTCTCAAAGTAATCAATCCTGCGGCTACGCATGTGATTTCACAATTGGGATTTAGCGACCCAGCTCCAACGCAATTGGGAGGCAAGTAAGAAATGACTTTCACCGCGCCAGTTCTAAATTACACAATTCTTTCGCCAATGCTCATTATTTTGGCTGGAGCTCTCATTGGTGTGATGATCGAAGCTTTTGTAAGCAAAGCTCTTCGCCCAATCATTCAACTGATTCTTACACTTGCAACTCTTCTTGTAGCGCTAGTTCAAGTATTTAGAATTAGAGGAACAGAATCTGTAAGTGCTGCAATGGGCTCAGTTATTTTCGATGGCCCTGGATTTCTTTTTCAAGCAACCATTCTGGTTATTTCCATCATCTCTGTTTTCCTCATTGCCGATAACGAGAACTTCACTGCACTCGCTGCAGCAATTCCTGGATCAGCTGAAGAACAAGAGTCGATTCAAAAAGGAAATAAAGTCACTGAGGTTTACCCGCTTACACTCTTTGCTGTAGCAGGAATGTTGCTCTTCCCAATATCTAGCGACTTGATTACTTTATTTGTCGCACTTGAAATGCTCTCATTGCCGCTTTATTTGATGGCCGGACTTTCACGCCGCCGCCGTTTACTGTCACAGGAAGCAGCGCTCAAGTACTTCTTACTTGGAGCCTTCTCCTCGGCCTTCTTCTTATTTGGCGCGGCTTATCTCTATGGATATTCAGGCGCAATTAGCTTTGCTGGAATCCGAAGTTCAGTAGTTGGCGGATCAGGTAACGACATCTTCCTACTTATCGGAATCGCATTTGTATCAGTTGGCTTACTTTTCAAAGTAGGCGCAGTTCCATTTCATGCATGGTCACCTGATGTTTATCAAGGCGCACCAACGGCGGTAACTGCATTTATGGCAGCGGCAACAAAGGTTGCAGCCTTTGGCGCAATGCTTCGTATTTATTACACAGTCTTTGCTAATGCCCAATGGAGCTGGACTCCATTACTTTCTGGCATTGCAATTATCACGATGCTCTTCGGTTCATTCGTTGCCATTGCACAGCGCGATGTAAAGAGAATGCTTGCCTACTCTTCTATTGCACATGCAGGCTTCTTGCTCGCAGGTGTTATCGCACTCAATAAGGCAGGATTATCCGCATCAATTTTTTACTTATTTGCATATGGCGTAGCAACTGTTGGTGCATTTGCAGTAGTAACACTTGTGCGTGATTCTTCAGGTGAAGTTACTGACCTCAACCGTTGGGCTGGCCTTGGCAAGCGTTCTCCTTGGGTTGCATCCGTCTTTGCTTTCTTCCTACTGGCCTTTGCTGGAATTCCTTTGACGAGCGGTTTCATTGGAAAGTTTTCAATATTCTCAGCAGCTTATGAAAGTGGCGCAAAAGGCGTAGTTATTGCTGGTGTACTTTCAAGTGCAATCGCAGCTTTCTTCTATATCCGCGTCATTGTTTTGATGTTCTTTACTGATTCACATGAAGATGCGACAACAGTTGTTATTCCTTCAGTATTGACTCGAATCACTGTTATCTTCGCTTTCGTGATCACAGTGGCCCTCGGTGTGTACCCAGCACCGCTTATTGATTTCATCAATAAGTTCGCAACCTTTATTCGCTAATGCCAACACTTGGGATTCCAGATGTCTCACCTCTTCTAGAGGCTGAACTTGAAATCTCAATGGAGCGCGTTGAAGCGCTCTT
>CAIOIJ010000083.1 GCA_903858325.1 uncultured Actinomycetes bacterium | reverse complement strand
GAATAAAAGTTTCTAAGAACTAAAGTTGGCGAGCTGCTTCTAGTAGCTCGCCAATTCCATGTGTACGCGAATTCAAATGCAGACGCAGTAATGGATAAGCGCGAGATTCAAGTGCTCTTCCATCACCGAGTGCCTGTGCCATCAACAATGTTTCAAACCCAAAGTTCTTCTCTGGAATTTCGAAATCGATTTCGCAATTACCAGTAATCTGCAAAAATGCACCATTGCGTTGGCCGCCCTTATGGAATTGACCCGTTGAATGCAGAAAGCGTGGGCCCCAGCCAAAAGTAACTGGATGTCCCGATTTCTGCGCAAGAATTCTACGTAGCTCAGAAATTGCATGATCATCTATGCGGTCAAGATATGCCATAACGGCTATGTAACCATCGGTTGGAATATTGGAAATAAAATGTGAGAGAGAATCTTTTACAGAAGAGCCGCTGCCAAAGATTCCAATTGATTTATCAACTGCATTGGCGGTCAATGTCGGGAGTACGCCAGCCCACTCGTTGAGCAGCGTTGATGTCTGCTCCTTAGCTTCAGTAACGTTAGGTTGATTGAAAGGATCAATTTCTAGCGCGGCGCCAACGAGTGCAGTGAGCCATTCCCACGTAATAAATTGCGCGCCTAAATCTGCGGCTACGACAGTGCCGCTGGTGCCAGTAAAAGAAATTCGCAAAGGCGCACCTTCGGTGCCGTCATCTGAACTTTCGACTACAACAGGGAGTCGACCAACTTGGTTTTTACCTGTTGACTCTGCAACTAGTTGTTCAATCCAATCACTGAGCCCCGGCATACCGCTTCCTTCATCAGTGAAGGTGAGGTATTGGCCAGCCGTTGCAAGTACATATGCGCAATCAAGAATATTTTGGGAGTTGGCAATGAATTCATTCTTTGCATCACTTGCGCTATCTAGCAAAATAGAAATATCTACACCTATAAGCGCTGCAGGAACTAGGCCGAAAGCACTCAAGACGCTAAAGCGTCCACCAACATTGGGGTCGGCATTGATTACGGTAAGACCAAGTGCTCGTGATTGCTTATCAAGTGGTGATCCAGGATCGGTAACAATGACCATATGGGCACTCAATGAGAGTCCAGCCGCTGCAAATTGCGCAGCGAAGAAGGCACGCGCAGAAGCTGTTTCAATTGTTGATCCTGATTTAGAGCTGACGATGACGAGAGTTTCATCCAATTTTCCAGATAGCGCATTCTCTAGATAATGCGGATCGGTGGAATCTAGAATGAATAATTCCTTTTTATATGTCTGTGCAATAACTTCAGGGCCAAGTGATGAGCCACCCATTCCCGCCAGAACAATGTGCTTCTTATCGCGATGCTTAGCAGCCAGAGCATCGAGTGCTGGAAGTAATTCGCGCGAACTCTCTGGAAGATCTACCCAATTGAGCCGGATAGTTGCTTCAGCCGTTGCATCGAGGCCCCAAATAGTTGGATCCTTTTTTTGCAGACGCAGATGAGCATCTGCAATGCGGGCATAGAGAGAACTGTGCCTATCGTGAGAAGTTATTTCGCAGTGAAAATGAGCCATTACTTTCCTCCAGCAATAACCGCTTCAACTATTGCTTCTGGAGTGAAACCAAATTCTCTAAAGAGAACGGCCGCCGATGCCGATGCTCCGTAGTGTTCCAATGAAATTGAGGTTCCTTTATCGCCGACAATATCTCGCCACCCTTGAGCGATACCCGCTTCAACGCTGATGCGATTTGTAATAGTTGGCGGAAGGACTTCGTCGCGATAACTTTGTGGTTGTTCATTGAACCATTCAATACACGGGGCACTCACTACTCGAACATTGATTCCTTGTGCGGCCAATAACTCTTGCGCTTGCAAAGCGATACTCACTTCAGATCCAGTGGCAACGATAAGTGCGGATGCATTGGGTGCATCTTTGAGAATATAAGCACCAAAATTTACGCCAGCCGCACTGCCATGTGTCGCACGATCTACGACAGGAAGATTTTGGCGTGAGAGCAAAATTCCCGCTGGCTTATCCCGCTTGAGAATGCTCTTCCAAGCTTGAGCAACTTCATTTGCATCGGCTGGTCGAATTACTGCAAGGCCCGGAATCGCTCGAAGCGCTGCAAAATGTTCGACAGGTTGATGTGTCGGACCATCTTCGCCTAATCCGATTGAATCATGCGTCCATACAAAAATACTTGGAACACCCATGAGTGAAGCGAGTCGAACTGCTGGACGCATGTAATCGCTAAAGACAGCAAAAGTTCCACCGAATGCACGTGTCAATCCATGCAAGGAAATTCCATTGAGTATTGAACCCATTGCATGTTCGCGAATTCCAAAGTGAATTACTCGACCATATGGACTTGTGTTCGCCATTGCGCTACTTGCTGGCAAGAATGAAGATGAACCTTCAATGGTGGTGTTGTTGCTCTCTGCGAGGTCGGCAGATCCGCCCCAAAATTCAGGCAGCACGCCGGCAATAGCTTGAATAACATCGCCAGATGCTTTGCGAGTTGCTACATCTTTACCGGCTTCAAAAGTAGGGATTGCTGATTCCCACCCTGCTGGTAATTCGCGAGAGCGTAGTCTCTTTAGGAGTTGCGCCTTTTGCGCATTCTTTGATGACCATTGGGCAAATTCAATATTCCATTGCGCGTGCAATTGGGCGCCACGATTCTTTACTTGGCGTACATGGTCGAGGAGTGTTGCTGGCATTGCAAAATTTTCTTGCGGATTGAGGCCAAGTAATTTCTTGGTCTCTGCAATTTCCGAATCTCCCAGCGCCGAACCGTGAGACTTTGCAGTTCCTTGCGCTTTTGGCGCTGGCCATGCAATCACAGAATGCATTCTGATCAGGGTTGGCGAAGTTGTATGTGCCTTTGCTGCAGTCATTGCCTTATCGAGTGCCGGAAGATCAACATTTCCATCGGATTGCGCGGCAACATCAATAACGTTCCATCCATATGCTCGGTATCGCGCACTTACATCTTCTGTGAAAGCAACATGTGTATCGCCTTCAATAGAGATGCGATTGTCATCGTAAATTACAACGAGATTGCCGAGTGCTTGCGTACCAGCAAGTGAAGAGGCTTCACCGCTCACGCCTTCTTGCAGATCTCCATCGGAACAAATAACCCAAATGGTGTGATCGAAAATTGATTGTGCAGAATCAGGATCCAGCAATCCCTTTTCATATCGTGACGCCATTGCCATACCTACAGCAGTTGCAACGCCTTGGCCTAGAGGACCAGTGGTCATCTCAACACCAGCCGTATGTCCCCATTCAGGGTGGCCAGGTGTCAAGGAATTCCATGTTCTAAAACTCTTGAGATCATCTAACTCGACCCCATAACCGCTGAAGAAAAGTTGTATGTAAAGCGTAAGTGATGAATGGCCGCACGATAAAACAAAGCGATCGCGACCGAGCCATTGTGGGTCGGATGGATCATGAACTAAATGTCGTTGAAAAAGATTGTATGCAACTGGTGCAAGAGACATTGCGGTTCCAGGGTGGCCATTGCCAACTTTTTGAACTGCATCCATTGCGAGTGCGCGAGCATGTGCAACTGCCAAATCGTCGTTCGCGCTCCATTGTTGCTGTGATGACATAGCGTGTGATCCTTTTCTATCCAATTGATATTGGTGTGGATGTGCGAGTTGCTGAAAGCCAGATACGCCACGCTGCGATCCAGACAAGGGTGGAACCTAAAAGATGAATTCCTACAAGTAGCGCAGGAACGCCTTGGTAGTACTGAATGAAACCAATTGCGCCTTGTGCAACGCTCAGCAGACCTAGGATTCTGATGAGTCGCTTTGTTTCATGCGAAATATTTCCCAAGAAATAGTAGGCAATTGAAATCAATAAGAAGATGATTACAACATCGGCATGGAGCCAAGCAATCTTCTGAATTTTGAAATGGAATCGGGGAGCTTGCCAATCACCTGCATTAGGCCCGGTACCAGTGACCATCGTTCCAAGAACAATCACCGCAGTCGCGAAGAGAAGATGAATGCGAGCAAAAGGTTTGATATTAGAAATTTTTGTGAACTTTTTATCGTGCTGATAATACAAAGTAATTCCAGCGGCCATCAAAATAATTGAAAGCAAAAAATGACCAGCGACGGGAATCGGATTGAGTTTAGTAAGAACGGTAATTCCGCCTAAAACTCCTTGTCCTAATATTCCAAGCAATTGAAAAACGACGAGGAGGCGCAAATCTTTTCTCTTGGATTTGAGTACCGCAATGATTGCGACGATCGCAGAGAGAATGAGTGCAAAGGTAAGAAGTCGATTTCCAAATTCAATCCACGAATGAAAATGACCTTCTGCTTGGCCGGCAACTGGTCGATACGAGCCAGGAGTGCATTCAGGCCAGGTGGGACAACCGAGGCCAGAGCCGGTAAGGCGGACACCGCCACCAGTGACAATGATTGCGCTTTGAAAAAAGAGAAGAATTCCTAGGATGGGGCGCAAATATCGTGTAGCCATCCTCGTAGCCTAGAACCCGCAGGCGGCGCCTATGACCTTCGGCGCGTGTGATCCTAAATAGCCAAAAGGGGCGAATTACGACACAATACTGTTGTGAAAATCAGCGCCTCTGCCTCTACGCCATCCGGTGAAGATTTACGCACCCGTGACGCGGTGGCACGCTCGATTCTCGAAAATGGTCCTTCAACTGCTGTGGCCCTAGGGGAGCGTTTAGCGCTAACGCCAGCAGGAATTCGACGACATTTAGATCTCCTTGTCGGCGATGGAATCTTGGAAGCAAAAGAGCCACGCACCTCAATAGTTCGCGGTAGAGGGCGACCATCAAAAGTTTTTGTGATGACAGATTATGGCCGACAAAATTTTGAACATTCATACGATGACTTGGCAGTAGCTGCGCTCAAATTTATGTCTGCGCAATCTGGTGGCCAATTAGTAAGCGCCTTCGCGCAATCACGCGCCGAAGATATGGAACGTAAAGGAAGCGCTGCGATTGCAAAGCGTTCTCATAAGTCTGAAGCGTTGGCGACCTTCTTGTCGGAGCAAGGTTATGCAGCAAGTGTCGTCGCTCGTCCTATGGGTGAAGAAATTTGTCAGCATCATTGTCCAATAGCTCACGTAGCCGCTGAATTTCCGCAGTTATGTGAAGCCGAAACCGAAGTTTTCTCGCGACTTTTAGGTACGCACGTTCAGCGACTTGCAACTATCGCTAATGGTGATGGCGTTTGCACAACTTTTATTCCATCTGCAACAACTTCCACAAAATCAAATGCAACAAGAAAGGTTCGTGCATGACTATCGCACATCCAGAGCTCGAAGGTCTTGGAAATTACGAATACGGTTGGTCTGATAAGAACGAGACCTCCGATAATTCCAAGCGCGGTTTGAGCGAAGAAGTTGTTCGCGATATCTCTGCAAAGAAGTCAGAACCACAATGGATGCTTGATTTGCGCCTCAAAGGTCTCGGTCTCTTCTACAAGAAACCAATGCCGACATGGGGATCAGACTTATCTGGAATCTTTTTCGACACAATCAAATATTTTGTTCGTTCAACTGAAAAACAAGCTACAACATGGGATGACCTACCTGCCGACATCAAGAATACTTACGATCGTTTAGGTATTCCTGAAGCAGAGAAGCAACGTCTTGTTTCAGGTGTTGCTGCGCAATACGAATCCGAAGTCGTTTATCACTCAATTCGTGAAGATCTCGAAAAGCAAGGCGTGATATTCCTAGATACAGATAGCGCTCTCAAGCAACATCCTGAGCTATTCAAGGAGTATTTCGGAACTGTAATTCCTGTTGGAGATAACAAGTTTGCCGCTCTCAATACTTCTGTTTGGTCTGGTGGTTCATTTATTTATGTACCTAAAGGCGTACACGTAGAT
>CAIOIJ010000082.1 GCA_903858325.1 uncultured Actinomycetes bacterium | reverse complement strand
CGCAGAACTTAGAGGGAATGCGCGTTGCATAGAAGTAGTTGGACGTAATCTGACATTTGAATGTGATGTCTTTGAAGGTGAGCGTCAGGTTGCTACTGCGATATTAAAAAGAACGACAGTGGAGCGAGTATCTTTCCTCGCTCGCACTGCCGCGCAAAACCTTATTTCTTAGTTGCCCAGAAAATTTCAGCAATCTCATCAATCTTTGAGATCAACTTATCTGCAACAGCAACATCTTGAGTGCCCTTTGTTCCAGCAGCTCCTGCAAGCTTTGTTGCTTCGTTGAATAGTGTGTGAAGTTGTGGATATGCCTCAAAGTGATTTGGCTTGAAATAATCTGTCCAGAGCACCCAGAGATGCTCTTTTACTTGGTGTGAACGCTCTTCTTTGATTGCCACAGAACGTGAGCGAAAATCTGCATCGGTGTTAGCTGCATATTTTTCCATGCACGCCTTCACTGAAAGAGCTTCGATACGAGCTTGAGCTGGGTCATAAACGCCACATGGAAGATCGCAATGGGCATGAACAGTTATCTTTGGTGCAAACATGATGTGTGCCTCTCCTATTTCGGTCTACTTCAATACAAAATTTTACCTACAGATGCGAGACTACCGCCTATGAGCAAATTCGGCACAGTCAGTGTCAGTGGCCAATCAATGCAGCCCACGTATAACGATGGCGACTGGCTCCTCGTGCGCTGGCTTGAGGGCCAGGCTAATAAACTTGAACGCGGCTCAATCGTTGTTATCGAACGCGAGGAACGCCCCGGAATTTTCCTAATAAAGCGAATTCACAAATTTCATAGTGGTCGTTATTGGGTAGAAGGTGACTCATCTGAAAGCACAGACTCACGTCAATGGGGATGGTTATCTCCCCATGAAATTCGTGGGAAAGTTTTATTTCGTTACTGGAGAAGTAAGAATTAATTAGCGCGTAAAGGCTTCCATAAGAAGCGCTTTTTGTTCTTCTTCATGCAAATGATGATCACCAGTAGCTGGTGCAGCAGTAGCGCGACGCGAAACGCGGCGAAGATTACGTCCGCCAAATCCTTCGCCGCCAAATTGTTCTGCAGTGCGTAATGCAACAAATGGCCATGGTCCCTGATTTGCAGGTTCATCTTGAACCCACAAGAGATTTGCATTGGGATGCTTTGCAGCTTCTGCCGCCATCTCTGCAGCAGGAAGTGGATAAAGAAGTTCTACGCGCACAATTGCAGTTGTGTGCTCTCCTAGTTTTTCACGCTCTGCAACAAGGTCGTGGTAAACCTTTCCAGAACAGAAAATTAGTCGAGTTGCATTCATAACTTTAGGATCAGAGATAAGTGGTTGGAAATATCCACTGGTGAAATCACTAATCGCAGATGCTGCAGCTTTCAGACGCAACATTGATTTCGGTGTGAAAACAATCATTGGTCGACGCGTTGGATTCTTGATATGCCAGCGCAACAAGTGGAAATACGAAGCAGGGTTAGATGGCTGCGCAACAGTCATATTCTGTTCGGCGCATAGAGCTAAATAACGTTCAATGCGTGCAGAAGAGTGATCTGGACCTTGACCTTCGTAACCATGTGGCAACAAGAGCACGAGTGATGATCGCTCGCCCCACTTTTGCAGCGCTGATGAGATAAATTCATCGATAATCGTTTGTGCCCCATTAGCAAAATCGCCAAACTGGCCTTCCCACAAAACAAGGGCTTCTTCGCGCACAACGCTGTAGCCATATTCAAAGCCCATTGCTGCATATTCGCTAAGCAAAGAGTCGATGACAAAGAATTGGTTTTCATCGCTGATGAGGCCGCGAAGCGGAGTCCATTCATTGCCATTCTCTTTATCGACAACAACTGCGTGACGGCTGCTAAATGTTCCGCGACGTGAATCTTGACCCGCTAAACGAATTGGATGTCCATCGAGCAAGATTGAACCAAATGCAAGAGTTTCACCCATCGACCAATCAATGGTTGCATCGTTGAGTGATTCCACACGCTTTGCTAATTGTGGAAGTAATTTCGGATGAACATTGAAACCTTCAGGAATAGCTAATTGTGTTGCAGCAATTGCACGGGCTGTAGCTTCAGGGATACTGGTTTCAATGTGATCCGCATCGGGAGCCACTGGAACCTTGAAATTAGCATCAGTTTCTGGAACGTGATTGTGCACCGCAGCAAATACTGCCTCTAGCTGTGTTTGATAATCGCGCAATACTTCTTCGGCTTCTTCTACTGAAATATCTCCACGGCCGATGAGCGCCTCTGTATAAAGTTTACGAGTTGAACGCTTTGCATCAATGAGTTTGTACATCATCGGTTGAGTGAAACTTGGCTCGTCACCTTCGTTATGTCCACGGCGGCGATAACAGACCATATCGATAACAACATCTTTATTGAAAGCCTGGCGATATTCAAAGGCAAGACGTGCAACGCGTACACATGCTTCTGGATCATCGCCATTGACGTGGAAAACTGGAGCTTGAATTAGTTTTGCAATATCTGTCGAATAAGTTGCAGTACGAGACGCATGAGGCGAAGTCGTAAATCCAACTTGGTTATTGATAACAATATGAATCGTTCCACCTGTGCGATACCCGGCAAGTTGTGAGAGTTGCAGCGTTTCGGCAACAACACCTTGGCCAGCAAATGCTGCATCACCGTGCAATAAAATTGGCATTACTGAATATGCATTCTTAATATTGAGTTCATCCTGCTTTGCGCGAACAATGCCCTCTAGAACTGGATTTGCCGCTTCAAGGTGGGATGGATTCGCTGCCAAATAAATCTTTGTTGTCGCACCGGATTCGGCAGTAAATACTCCCTCGGTACCTAAGTGATATTTCACATCGCCGCTACCTTGAACTTGATTCTCTGCGTAATGGCCCTCAAACTCTTGGAAGATCTGGCCATGTGACTTACCTGCAATATTTGCAAGCACATTGAGTCTTCCGCGGTGAGGCATTCCGATACAGACTTCATCGAGCCCACGATCTGCGGCACTTGAAATGACTGCATCAAGTAATGGAATAACGGATTCGCCACCTTCTAGCGAGAAGCGCTTTTGACCAACAAATTTTGTTTGCAAGAAAGATTCAAAAGCTTCTGCACTATTGAGTTTATGCAAAATACGTAATTGTTCTTCGCGTGGGAATTTTAGTGCGCCAATTTCAACGTGCTCTTGAATCCATTCGCGCTCTTGCGGACTTTCGATATACATATATTCAACGCCAGTTGTGCGGCAATAAGAATTACGCAAAACACCAAGGATGTCGCGCAACTTCATAAACTTCTTGCCACCGAAACCACCAGTTGCAAATTCGCGATCTAAATCCCACAGAGTAAGTCCGTGTGTAACGACATCGAGATCTGGGTGAATACGTTGGCGATACTCAAGTGGATCGATATCGGCCATGAGATGACCGTTCTTACGGTAGGCAGCAATGAGTTGCTGTACGCGAGCAGTCTTGCTGATTTCATCATCCTTCGAGAAATCAAAATCTTGTGCCCAGCGAATTGGAACGTATGGGATGCGAAGTGCAGCAAAAATTTCGTCGTAGAAGTTTTCGCCGCCGAGCAAAATTTCATGAACACGGCGCAAATAATCACCAGATTGCGCACCTTGAATAATTCGGTGATCGTATGTACTTGTCAGAGTTACAACTTTGCTAATTGCTAATCGCGCCAATGTTTCTTCGCTCGCGCCTTGGAATTCTGCAGGGTAATCAAGGGCTCCAACGCCAACAATGAGGCCTTGGCCTTGCACTAAACGTGGAACCGAATGAACTGTGCCGATAGTTCCTGGGTTCGTGAGCGAAACAGTAGTTCCTGCGAAATCTTCAACAGTGAGGTTTCCATTGCGTGCTTTGCGCACAACATCTTCATATGCACTCCAGAACTGAGCGAAATCTAATTCTTCACAGCCCTTGATGGATGGAACCAATAATTGACGCGAACCATCGGCTTTAGCTAAATCAATTGCGATTCCAAGATTTATATGTTCTGGATGGCCAACTGCAGGCTTGCCATCGAGTTCGCCAAAATATGCATTCATCTCGGGCATCAGGCGTAACGCCTTGATCATTGCGTAACCAATAATATGGGTGAAAGAAACTTTGCCACCACGTGCGCGCTTGAGATGGTTATTGATGACAATTCGATTATCAATCATCAACTTCGCTGGAATTGCGCGAACACTTGTGGCAGTTGGAACGCTCAGTGATGCTTCCATACTTTGTACAACGCGCGCTGAAACTCCACGAATTGGTTCAAGCGTTGAGGCACTTGGTGTTACTAAAACAGGAACTGGTTTTACAACAGGATCTGCAGGAGTTGCCTCTTGTTGTTTTACTTCGCGCACAACTGGTTGTGATGTAACAACTGGTGCGGGAGTTGGTACAACCACTGCGGGAGTTGCTGCAACTGGCGCAACCTTTTGCGCAGATTTTGGAGTAGGAGGTGTTCCGCCACGTGGTGCATTTGCTGGAGGAGTCGAACCCGAACCACCAGGTGCTGGAGTGAAATCAGAGAAAAAATCCCACCATGCTTTATCTACTGACTGCGGATCTGCAAGGTAGCGCTCGTACATTTCATCGACGAGCCATTCATTTGCGCCAAACTCTTTAGCTGCATCAGTACCAACCACGTTGCCAACAATGGAATTTACGTGTGGGTTGGAATCTTGTGCCGACACTGGCTCTCCCTCAGCTCTAGCTCAAAGCGCTTTTACAACATTGCGTAGCCTATCGGGCGCACTGCTCAGGAGATAAATTGAAAATAGCCTTCGGCAGGCGAGATTGACCACATAAAGGCAGAGTATGCCTATGAATTCGCAGCGACCTCTGGCCGTAATCTCGGGTGGAAGTAGAGGCTTGGGCTACGAGGTGGCTCTTTCCCTGGCTTCACAAGGTTTCGATCTTGCACTCATTGCCAAGGATAAAAATCGCTTGGACGAAGCAGCAAAAAAATTATCAAATCTATTTCCAAATATCACAGTCACACCTTTTGCAGTTGATCTCGCTGATATTTCAGCAACACGTGAAACTGCTCAACGCATAAGTTCAGAATTACCTACGCCAAAAGTATTAGTACTTGCTCACGGTGTCATGAGCGAGAAAATGTCAAAAACTTTGCGCACAAATGATGAAGAATGGCGCAGAGTTCTTTCGATCAATCTTGACGCGGTTTTTACACTTACTAACGCAATCGCACCCGCCATGGCAGAAGCACGCGATGGAAGAATTATTATTTTCAGTGCATGTTTGGGTCGTATGTCAGGCCCTGGTAATGCTGGTGGACTTGCGCCATACAGAATTAGTAAGGCTGGAGTAAACGCGTTCGTTCGAAATCTTGCACACGAAACCGGACTCGGTGCACGTGGTTTACTTGTCGATGCAATTTGTCCAAATCATTCGCAAACAGATATGGGCGGAGCTGATGCGCCACGTACTGCCGCCGAAGGTGCGGAGAGCGCAATTTGGCTTGCAACCAGAGAATTCCAACCAGGAGATGTAACGGGTGTGCTCTGGGAAGATAGAGAAATAATTCCCTGGTAATTATTCAGGAATTGTTGTTAGCGCAAAATAAAGCGTTGCACTTGCAAGGATTACAAGTGGAAGAGCTGTAAACCAAAGACCGGCATCAACTTGATACTTAGCAACACCGATAGCAATGAGATTAGCCAGCACTGTTGGTGCGCGACCAAAATACATATTGTTTCTATATCCACGCGCACATGCCGCCAAACCACCAGCACCAAGAAGTACGAATAAAAGAACACCAATCAATGGAAGCGGATCATTAGTTCCATGTGCGATGGTGAGAGCTACAAGCCAAAGTCCTAAAGCGATAATGATTGCGCTTTCGACAAAGAGTAGGGCTGACACCATAGCCCGACCACGCGCTTGCTTGGCAGGATCTCTTGTCATGACGCGAAGATTATCAGTGCCATCATGACATTTTCGCACGATGGAATTCATGATTCTCTTACCCATCTTGTATCTCCAGGTTATTTCTACGAAGAGTTAGCACGCCAGATTGCACTGAGTGAGCGAAATAAAGAAGAGTTTTCGATAATTCGATTCTTACTCATAGCAAACGAGCCAAAAGATAGAGATACCGAAGCAATAAATTTCGCACAGATTCTAAGAACTCTCACGCGCAAGAATGAATGTGTGGCACGAATGGCAGAAGATGAATATGTGCTTTTGATCCCCGAAAATGAAATGAAAACATCGATAGTGCTTTCCAGAATTATTCAGGCTTACCAAATCTCAGAGGGAACAAACTCTAAACTTTCATCATCTGTGGTTTATCACCATGCACAAGAAAGCGCGCTCGACCTTCTCAATCGCCTGGATAAGACAGGTTTATCCACCTTGCAATAGGACTCAAGGGGCAACGCTCAGTCCAGCCTTTACCTTCCATGCATGAATCTCGACCTCGATATTACTTTCGGACCACTCGCACCTTTTATGTCTGATCCAACTATTGAAGAAATCTGGATCAATTCTCCTGAACGAATATTTATTGCACGCGCCGGAAAGAGTGAACTTACAAATTTACTTCTTACTTCAGATGAGGTTCGAAACATCGTCGAACGCGCACTCATGTGGAGTGGACGCAGACTCGATTTATCACACCCATTTGTAGATGCTCGGCTACCTGATGGGAGTCGCTTGCATGTTGCAATTCCCGAAATAACCGCAACGCATTGGGCAGTCAATATACGTAAACATTTACTGCGCCATTTATCAGTTGATGAACTAGCCCTCCTTGGAGTTATGACTCCATCAATTGCAACAACACTTAAATACTGCGTGCAGGCAGGGCTCAATATTTTGGTCAGCGGCGGAACTCAATCGGGAAAGACAACGCTTCTCAATGCACTCACCGGCGCAATTCCGCTTACCGAGCGACTTGTAACAATAGAAGAAGTATTTGAACTCAATCCACAATTACCTGATGTCGTACAAATGCAAACACGAAGTGCGAACTTGCAAGGGGAAGGCGAAATTCCGCTTCGACGACTCATCAAAGAGGCACTACGTATGCGCCCTTCCAGAATTGTCGTTGGCGAAGTTCGCGAAGCAGAAGCGCTCGATTTGCTCATAGCGCTCAACTCTGGCTTGCCAGGTATGGGAACTCTTCATGCTAATTCCCCACGCGATGCAATCACGAAATTGCAGACATTGCCTTTACTCGCTGGTGAAAATATCTCTCACAAATTCATTGCCCCAACGGTTGCATCTGCAATTGATCTCATCGTTCATGTGACTCTTGATTCAACAGGTGCCCGCCGGGTTCAAGAAATATGTGCACTCACTGGAAGATATGAAAATGACAGAGCTGAGATAGAACGTCTGTGGATGTGGAATGGCAACGAGTATGAAGCCGGACTTGGCTCACTCCCCCACCCTGAAAAATTCGCACAGATTGGCGCACCTATAGCAACCTGGTGGCACAAATGAAAGCTTCGCAAAGACTCTTATTCACCTCACTTGCTGTATCTCTTGCAACATTTTCTTTCGTATTTCTTCTCACTCGCTCTGTAATTATTGCGACAGCATTCGCCATTCTCTCTGGTGCAATCGCATGGTCAATTCTGCGCAATAGAAAAATCAAGAATGAATCCGAGCTAATCGAAGCATGGCCAGAAGTAATTGATCACCTCATGTCAGGTATTTCATCGGGTTTATCACTTACTGAATCCCTCTCTGGTCTTGCTACACGCGGCCCTGAAATTCTGCGATCAACTTTCTCCACCTTTCGAAATGAGCTTTACAAGAGTGGTGATTTCACAATTGCACTTACAAAACTAAAATCTGAGTTTTCACACCACTCAAGTGATCAAATCTTTGAGGCCTTACTTATAGCCAAAGAGTTAGGCGGGAGTGAACTCTTACAAATACTGCGTACGCTCGGTGATTTCCTGCGACAAGATTTAGTTCTTCGCCGTGAAATTGAAGTAAAACATGGATGGATCAAGAACTCCGCCCATTTATCCGCTGCCGCACCATGGCTCTTACTTCTCCTCCTTTCGACTCAACCCACAACTGCAGCTGCATATGCAACGCCAACGGGAATATTGATTCTTGCAAGCGGTTTAGTGATGACTGCAATTGCCTACTTATGGATGAATAAATTGGGTCAATTGCCTCAAACTCCTCGGGTATTCAAATGAACCTAACAATTATTTGCACTGCACTTATATTTTCTATTCCCGGTGCTTACCTCATTGCTCGAGGTAATAGCGGCCTTCATACTTCGCATGAATTACAGAACAATGCAGCAATTTTCGCTCGATCAACACGCGACAGAAGTGGGGTTCGATTACGACTAGAAGAAATCGGGAAAGTTTTAGACAGCGATTATGCGAATTTTAGAATCCGACAAGCTCTTTACTGCGCGGGATCTGCACTCTCAACCATCTCGTTATTCCTGTTTCTAGGAAAGAATCTCGCTCTCTCCTTCATCCTCTCTTCACTCATAGGAACAACTATGTATATCTACATAGATCGCGAACTAACATCACAGGTAAAGAAATATCGCTCAAACCTGGAATCAGAATTTCCTGCAGTCATAGAGATGCTCACACTCGCAATCTCTGCTGGCGAAACTCCGCTCGGCGCAATCATGCGAATCTCTCAGAGCGCTTCAGGGCAGTTACCCCAAGAGTTTGCACATGTAGTTCTTGATGTGCGCAATGGAATTTCCCTTCACGAATCACTCGATTCAATGGGGCGACGTATCAAATCAGTTCTTATTAGACGCTTTGTTGATGCCTTGGTTACTGCAACTTTACGTGGTGCGCCACTAGTAGAAGTTCTCACCCGCCATGCAAGTGAAGCGCGTTCTGTTCAACGCAATAGAGTTTTGAGTGCGGCAGGTAAAGCAGAGATCTCGATGATGATCCCTGTTGTATTTCTTATCCTGCCGATCTCAATTCTCTTTGCATTGTGGCCATCACTTGCAAACTTGAATCTATTTGCAAACTAAGCAGCGCTCTCTTCGCGTTCGCTCTCTAATTCAATAGAGGAAACGCTTTCCAGCACCACAGCAGTTGCAACTTGATCCATGCGAGGACGGCCAGCTTTGCGCTTTCGTGCAATGACTTTGCCATCTTCGAATAATTCGCCGCCCCATACGCCAACTGGTTCTTGACGTGAGAGAGCGCCTTCAAGACATTGCTTGCGCACTGGGCATCCACCGCAGAGAGACTTTGCTTCTGCAACTTTAATTTCATCTTCGGAGAAGAAGAGTTCAGGATCTGCACTGTGGCATGGCAAGGTAAAGGCGATGGCGCTGTCATATGTACCTGTGACATCTCCAAGACCAATCTTTTCGCCGCTTTCGGCCCAACCTGGCATTAGTAGTTCGCTGAAGAGAACGCTCATCGTTCTCACCTTCTTTCTTCTCTCTAGTTCTTTCTTTTTGTTTGGCTTTATCGGGATAAACAAAAAGGGCCCGAATCCTTTGTGGATTCGAGGCCCTTGGCTTCTAGTTCTTTTCGTATTATCGAGAAGAACTCCAAGTGGCTGAATCCACTGCATAAAAAGCGGCGTAAAACGCAGGCTTTGATGCGGCAGGCCATGTGTAATGCTTATGGGTAGACGGAATTACAGCAGAACGCATTGCGTTTGCTGTTACGGAAGTGTTGTTACGCACGATCCGACTCCTTCGACTCATATCCACTCTTGTAGTGGAGGTGCAAGGGTAAAGCATGAATATGCATTCGTGCAAATGAATTATTTATACGCAAATACGCGGGAGTAACTAAGAAATGAGGCCAGCTTCTCGCAAGAAACGGCTGGGGCTCTGGCGATAACTCAAATGTAAATCCTGTTTCGCACGTGTAATTCCCACATAGAAAAGTCTGCGCTCTTCATCAATGGTGGCCTGATCTGCGCCAATAGCGCCATTTTCAAGGGGTAGTAAGCCCTCGCTTACACCAATAAGAAATACGCGCTCCCATTCCAAACCTTTCGCGGCATGCAACGTAGCAAGTGTTGTAACGGGCATGGTTGGCGGATTATTTTGTTGCACGCGATCTTCAACTTCACGTAAGTATCCGCGCAATGTTTTTGGTGAGAAGCCACTATCTGCATCAACTTCGCGACCTAAGTGAAGAAGGGCTGCAATGCCATCGATACTTGCACCAGTGAGAAATGGTTGAGCAAGTGTGCGTAATTCATCGAGCCAATTCACGCCCTCAGTTGGAATAACGGATGCGTTGCGGACTACACGTAAGAACTCTTTGACATCGGGGCGATCAAAGAAGCGATCACTGTTGCGCACTTGATAAGGAATTTTTGAAGCATTCATAGCTTTTTCAATTGCATTGAGCTGGCTATTAGTGCGAGCAAGAACGGCAATTTCTTGGGCTGGAGTTCCTTGACTCATCAATTCGGTAATAGATGCAACTACCCCAGCAACCTCGCCCGCTTCATCTTTATAGGCAGTGACTTCGGGCTTATCGCCGTGAGAATTTATTGCGACTAACTCCGCACCCATTTCGGCGCTTCGCAAAATAGCATTGGCCGTAAAAACAATTTCAGGTGTTGAGCGATATCCAGTGGTTAGGCGAATAACTTCGGCCTCAGGAAATCTTTGAGTAAAGCTATTGAGGAAAACTGGCGATGCACCTGCAAAAGAATAAATAGTTTGTGCTGGGTCACCAACTACACATAATTCTTTTCGGTTACCTAACCACGCATTGATAAGTCTTTGTTGAAGTGGTGAAATATCCTGATATTCATCAACGGTAAAGAATCGATACTGGTCTTGTACACGTTCGCGCACTTCGCGCTCTTCTTCAATCATGGCAGTAGTAAGCAATAGAACATCTTCGAAATCCATTGCATGCTCTTGCTTGAGAATGCTCATATAGGAGGCATAAACCTTTGCAATCTGCTCTGCATTGATTCGTGGTTTATTGATGCGCTTGGAAGATTCGGCTAAGTAATCACTTGGGCCAATCTCTTGCGTCTTAGCCCATTCAATTTCGGAAGATATGTCGCGTAAAATATCGCGCGAAGTCACTGAGATTGCACTTGATAAATCTGCTCGCTTGATAGCTTCGCTCAAGAATCCGGACTTAGAAGTAAGTAAATCTGGGGTTCTTCCGCCAAATACTTGAGGCCAGAAATAGAGCAACTGTTTTAGCGCTGCAGAGTGAATGGTGCGCGCAGCAACCGTTGGAACACCAAGGGAGCGAAGGCGCATGCGCATCTCCCCCGCAGCTCGCGCGGTAAAGGTAAGTGCTAAAACTTTATGTGGATCCATAACTCCAATTGCTGCGCCATAAGCAATGCGGTGTGTAATTGCGCGGGTTTTTCCAGTACCTGCTCCTGCAATGACGCAAACAGGACCGCGCGTTGCAAGGGCTACTGCGCGTTGTTCATTATCGAGTGCTGCAAGTATTTCTTCGCCGCGAAGATCGCTCTGGCTCTCTCCTGTTTCAAAATCTGACATTACGGACGCCAGCTTTCGCCGCCTACTAAATCTGTTAGCGCTCTTCCCTGTTGCGCTCCGTACCACGATTCAATCATGCGTCGTGCAACGCTAATTGAAGGGGGAAGTAATAGTTCACCAGTCTTGATGGCTTCTTTCATTTCATCGCGTGAGAACCAACGTACTTCTGTAATTTCAATTCCATCACCTTGCGCTGCAGCTGGATTACTTGTGATGGCTGAAAATGCAATCATGATAGAAGCTGGAAATGGCCAAGGCTGCGAAGTCATATAAGAAATTTCATCGACAGTAATTCCAGATTCTTCAAAGACTTCGCGCGCAACGCATTGTTCAAAAGTTTCACCTGGCTCTAGAAAACCTGCAAAGTTAGAGAAACGCTTTTCTGGCCAAATTGGATTGTGGCCGAGCAGAATGCGATCGTCTTTATCTTTGACTAAAACAATTACAGCTGAATCCGTACGCGGATGATGTTGGCTCTCATCTACGGTACATATGCGCACCGAACCGCCTAAACCAACAGTTGTTGGTGCGCCACAACGTGAACATCGTGGATGCACTTCATGCCAATTTGCTAAACCGATTGCGTGAAAAGCTAGCGAAATAAACTTTGGACTCAGTGATGCTCCGATTTCACGCAGAGTTTCAAAACCAGAATATTTCTCTTCATCGCTGCCAGGTTCATTAGTCCACGATGTGTGCCAAGCAAAATATGCGCTTCCATCTGCGCGATCTAAGCCAAGAAAATATCGCTCACCTTCGAGAAATTTTCCTGAGGCAATCAAGGCGCTAACGTCGGCGCTACCTAAGAGTTGAAGTTCTCCGCTGCTCACCGCAAGACGTGCATCGACAATATGCATGATCTTTGCTTGAGCCCATCGTTTATCGAGCTCACTCTGCGATGTACGAAGTTCGCTGGCGCGGTCTATTTCGCTGACAAGGTTCTCTAACGCGCTCATGGGAGGCAACACTACTAACCTCTACCCATGCTCGTAACCTCGTGGAATATCTTGCATGCAATGCCTATTCCGCCATCAGGAAATGGCAATTTTGGCGATGCGGTGAAGCGCCTCGGTAGCGATGTGGCTGGCTTACAAGAAGTAGATCACCATCTTGCGCGCTCTGGCAATGAGTCACAGATGCAGATAGCAGCGAAATTTCTAGGTGCACCATATTGGGCATTTGCGCCATCAGTGATTGGAACACCGGGTGAGGTTCGTCGACATCTCAATAGTTCTGATCAAAGAATAATTACACAAGAGAAAGCAAGCTCAGTTGGAAGTTACGGGATCGGAATAGTTTCACGAATTCCTGTAATCAAGTGGGAACGATTAGAACTTGGGCGCTCACTTGTTGGACTTCCACTTCTTATTCCTGCTGAAAAAGGCGTGAAGGCGATTTATGTCAATGATGAAGCGCGCGTTGCACTGGCTGCACATTTAGATAACGGTTGGATCATTATCAATACACATTTATCTTTCGTGCCATTTGTAAATCTATATCAATTGCAAAAGGTGAAGCGCTGGGCTAAGAAACTTAGTCAAAATGGAAAATTCAAAGTTCTCATAATCGGCGATCTCAATTTGCCAAAGAATTTATCGGGCTGGAATTCACTAATCACCCAGAAGAGTTATCCATCATGGGGCCCTAAAGTGCAATTTGATTACATACTGTCAAATACTTTGAATTCAAACGAGATAGAAATATTACAAACAAGTGTTACAGGTGTCAGTGATCACTTACCGATTAGTGTCAGAGTCAATGCGTGAAATTAGAGCGATTAGTTCTTCTTGACTCATAAGATTTGCAGGGCTGTGGTCTTTACCCGTTGGAACATAATGGAATGCAGCCTTTACTTTGGAGATATCGGTACCGCTCAACTTTGCCCAAGCGAGGCGATACATCGCTAACTGCACAGCAGCTGATTCGCCAAGTTCAGTTGATCCAGTCTTCCAGTCAACGACTATGTAACCATCTCCATCACGATAAATTGCATCGATACGGCCTCGAATCAAGATTCCTGCAACAACGGTTTCAAAGGGAACTTCAACATTAGTAGGTGTTTTAGTTGCCCAATGACTAGCCAGCCAGGCTTTCTTGAGATCTTCTAACTTGGAATCATCATCGAGTGGATCTAAGTAATCCATATAGTCATCGCCCATCAGCGTTGGCTCTTCACTAAATTGTTTTTCAACCCATAAGTGAAATGCGGTTCCGCGTCGTGAATATTGATCTTGTCCACGCGGCATGGGGCGGCGAATATTGAGCGCTAATTCTTCGGGGTTGGCATGTAGTGCTACGAGTGCTGATGTTGAAAGTTTGGTCGGCAATACGACTGTAAGTCGTGAATTAGATTTTTCGCCAAGTTCAGCGATGAGCGCTTTAGCATCAGAAATCCACGAATCAATCTCTTCATCATCATTTGCACTAAGTGCATGCGGCTTTGCTGATTGAACCATGGCAATCTCTTCTTCAAATTGTGCGCGTCGCTCACCAAGTCGATCATGTGGCCATTCTTGGCTCTCAACTTCTCCAGGATTTTTTACACCTTTAGGTGGAGTCTCTAAATCACTAAGAATTGTGCCATTTTCGGCAAGTGCAACTTCATGTACCCATGTGTAAACATCACTAGGTGCAACTGCATTCTTTCCTGTGCGCCATACCGACGTTGTACAGAGCAAGTGGGTCTTTGCGCGAGTAAGTGCAACATATGCGAGTCGAATCTCCTCGCGACGTTTGATGCGGTGAGTGCATTCTCGAGAAAATGTATCTATCGCATCTTCGGCTTGTTTCTTTTCAGTCATTCCAGCAAAGCTAATTCGTGGAAGTTCTTGGTGATCTCCACGCAATGAGAAAGGAATGAAGGCTTCATTTGTCAGCCAATTTTCGGGACTCTTAGAACTCTCAGAAGGAAAATTACGAGTAGCAAGACCTGGGATTGCTACGACGTTCCATTCAGCGCCTTTAGCCATATGTACGGTGAGAATTTGTACAACATCGCTTCGCACATCGGGGGCTCCAATTTTTAGTCCGCCCTCTTCCTTTGATGCAACATCGAGCCACTCCAAGAATTCGCGTGCATTGCCTCCCGCACGTTCATATTTGGATGCTTCATCTAAAAATCTATCGAGGTTTCGTCTTCCAGTTTGCGAACCATCACGAAGTGACACTTCACTTTCAATCGTTAAATACTCTTCAATTTCCACAATGAGATCCGTTATTTGCCCACCAGCTCGCCCACGTAATCTGCGTAAGTCAGCAGCAAAACGCACCATGCGTTGATAACCGACTTCTGAGAAATAATCCTTAGGAGCACTTGTTATCTCATCGAGTGCGTCGATGATTGAACCTGCAAACTGGTCTTCGCTATCTAATTGATCGGGATTTCCTTCTTCGATTACTTTTACTAAATAGCGCGAGCCAGTCTTGAGTGCACGTGAGCGATCTTTGGCATATTTTCCAAGACCGGCAATATCAAATGCGCCTAGATTTATTCGAGGTCCTGTGAGATGTCGCATCAGTGAGGCACCTGCATCGGGATCTGAAATAACTTTCATGAGTGCAACGATGTCTGCAATTTCAGGAATATAGATCAGGCCGCCGACCCCGATAATTTCAACAGGAATATTGCGCGCGCGTAGCGCTGATTCAATCTCTGGAATTTGTTTACGGTTACGAACCAACACAGCAAAAGTCGAACGCTTTTTCTCTGGTGTCAGTGCTCGAGCAGGATCTTTCCAAAGAGGTTCAAAATAATCGGCTATCGCTTGGGCTTCCATCTCCATATTTTCAAATACGCCTACTGCTAATTCACCAGGGCCAGCGCCTTCGCGCGCATCAAGCATTAGAACTTCACGCCCACCATCTTCTTTAATCTTCGCTGAAATATAATTAGCAGCTTTGAGGATAATTTCATCATTTCTAAAAGTGGTGGGGAGTGTGAATTTTCCTTTGCCATTTTGTCCGGCAACTTTTGGGAAATATTCTGCAAAAGTATCCATCGTGCCAGCAGATGCACCGCGCCATGTATAAATCGCTTGGCTGGGATCTCCCACTGCCATAACTGGATGGCCTTTTCCAAAGAGTGAAGAGAGCATTCGAAGTTGAGATTGCGAAGTATCTTGATACTCATCAAGTAGAACAACTTTGTACTTACCTCGTTCTATTACTCCGACATCCTCAAATGTTGTCGCGATGTCGGCTGCAATTGCCATTTGATCATCGAAGGAGAGTTCGCCTGCTGCTTTTCGACGATCAAGAAATGCTTGCACCATGGGAAGAATCGAATTTCTTTGATGCATAATCATTCGAACTTTATTTCCCACACTACTTGCTGCAAAATCAAAACGTTCTAAATCTTCTAACATCTGGTCATTAGCGCCACGTATTTCTTCGATTGTGACTTTATGTTCCAGAATCTGCTTAGCAAGACCAATGACATCTTTGATAATTGTGCTTGCAGCGCTTGTACTTCTAAAGGAATCGTCCTCCCATTTGCGAACAACATCGGAGGCTATTTGCCAAATTTCAGCTTCGCCTAATGGATCTGCATCTGTATCCATACCCAAGCGAATTGAATGTTCACTCAATAATTTGCCTGCATATGAGTGATAAGTAGTAATTGTTGGATTCGAAATTGAATCGCGACTAAATAGGCCAGCTTCCTCTAATTGCGACAAACGACGCCGCACTCGAAGTGAGAGTTCGCCAGCGGCTTTTCTTGTAAAAGTAAGTCCCAATATTTCTTCAGGTGCAACGATTCCATTAGCAACTAAATAGAGGACACGATTGCTCATTGTCTCTGTTTTGCCAGAACCAGCTCCGGCAATAATGACTGCAGGCTCGAGCGGATTTGAAAGAATCGAAATAATCTCACTCTGGAAAGTGGTGAGTGGATTTATTCCATCATCAACTTTTTGCAGCGCTGCAATAATCTGAGTAGGCGTCAAATTCTCTTTCATTCGATCACCGACTTGCCATCACTTTGAATTGGGCACGAGGTACGTACAGGGCAACCATCACATTTTGCGTTATCTGTTGCAAAGAATGTGGCCGCACCCATGCCTTCTGCGATATTTTTTATCTCTTCTACAAAAATTTCTGCATTGATGACACCTTGATTACGAATGGATATTTTTGGTTCCCGGGCAGCTGGCGCGCCTAGATAAGCTAATTCGGCACCTGTCGTTGTCGTGCTATCGGTAATCTTGCTAAATCCACCTTTGATTGCGCCTAATTGATATGCCGCTAATTGCATATTTTCATTTGATCCCGTTGCCGGAATCATTGTTTTGCCAGTCTTGAAATCAACAATGTAGAGATTGTTATCGATATCTACTTCAATTCGGTCAGCATTGCCATGTAGTCGTGCGCGGCCAATTTCAACGGTGAATGATGTTTCAACTGCTAAGACATCACGTGGTGAAACCGAGTGATAGTGCACAAAGCGAGAGATCATCTTTGATGCCTCTTCAAGTGATGTTTTTCCTACCCAGCCTTCATCGGGATCAATCAATTTCCATGAAGCTTTCAATAATTCGACTAAGTCAGATTCATTTTTACTCGGGTCGGTATGTAACTTTGCGGCAAATGCATGAATTGCAGAACCTAAAATCTGCGCAGTGCTATCACCATTGGAGCCACCATTGCTTTGTAGGAACCATTTGAGTGCGCATTCTTTATAAGTATCTAGCGCACTGGGAGAAACTGAGACTAATTCCTTAGGATCTACAACGCTTTGATCTGTACTGCGCGCTACTGCACCAACCCAGTTTTCGGGATTAGCAACATAGATACCCTCATCAGAGAGTTTCGCCAGAAGCGCCGCCGCCGCTTCTCTCTTTTCACCTGATAATTGTGCGCGCAACGCAGAAACTAATGCAGGCACTGTTATTGGGCGTGGGACTTCAGTGAGTAATGGTTTTGCGCTCTTGCCTTGCAGAATTTGTTCAGCGCTTTCAAAGAGATCAGAAGGCGCGTCATCTTCGCGTTGTATTGCAGTTATATAAAGCGTGCTCTGCGCGCGAGTCATTGCAACAAGAAAAAGACGATTTTCATCATCGCGCAGTCCATTAGCCGAAATCTTCTCTAGTTGTGCTTTAGGAATATCGGGATAGCGTGTCATTTCTACAAGGCGCTCTGAACCAAGGAGTGAACTGCGCTGACGTAAGTTAGGCCAGATACCATCTTGCACACCAGCAACGGCAACGATTTTCCATTGTCGGCCCTTAGAAGAATGCACCGTAAGAATTTCTACAAAATCAGGTCGGGCGCCTTTAGCCGTAATGACATCGCCGGCAATATCTTCTTGAACTATCTCTTTGATAAATGCGCCAGCACCTGACATGGGAAAACGATCGGAATATCGCGCTGCAGAATCAAAGAGTTGCATCATCGCATCTAAATCGCGATCAGCTGCGGCGCCTCTAATACTTGGACGTAGCGCTTGTTTTCTCCATGCATCACTGACTTTTTCATTATCACTTGTTAGTGCGTTATCCCAGATTGCCCACAATAAATCTTCCGCGCGTGATGCAGGATTCTTTGCCACACTTCGTGCTTTACGCAATAGATCTGAGACTCGTTTCAGTGGTGCGCTATCTTCAATAAAAATATCGCCTTTTTCAATTGCATCAATCATCAATTGTGTACCGCTGCGTTGGTCACCTTCTTCGCGTGCATTGAGTAGCGCACGGCGCATGCGGCGAAGTGATATGGAATCTGCGCCACCAAATTCGCTCATGAGCAATCGTTCGCATGTGTCAAGCGTTAGGAACTTGCTGCCAATTGCAACTTGGGCGAGTAATAGAAATGGTGCAACAGATGGATTGCCAGCGAGAGCTTCGAGTTCGGAGGTAACGGGAATACCAACTTGTGCGAAAGCTCTACGAAGTGATGATGCAGCAACGCCTGGGGTACGAAATAGAACTGCCATATCGCTATATGCAATTCCTTGATTCAAATGCGCGCTACGAAATTGATGTGCAATAAATGATGCTTCTTCACTACTTGAACGAAAACGATGGGTCTGCACGGTTCCTTCTGTGTTTACTGGCTTCGAATCCATTACGCGCTTTTTGTTAGCAGAAGTCGAAAATTTCTCTGTAGCAAAAGCATTTGTCAGGTTGAGTATTTCGGGCGTATTTCGATAATTGGTATCTAATTGCAGCGTGCGTCCCTTATTTCGATAGTGATCCAGCTCTTGCGCTAACCCTTCTGGATCGCCGCCGCGAAAGCGTCCAACTGTACTGAGTTCATCGGCGCAAAGAATCATGTCATCGCATTGAAGAATATGTAATAAATCGCGTTGCTGCGGGTCGCTCTCTTGGTATTCATCAACCATGATTGTTGTGAATTGCTCACGTAGCTGCGCCAAAATATCTGGACGTTTCTGCAAGCGAAGTACTGCCGAT
>CAIOIJ010000081.1 GCA_903858325.1 uncultured Actinomycetes bacterium | reverse complement strand
GAAAATACAAATAATGGCGCCAAAAGCCCCACCAGAATTATTTGAACTATCCGGTGGCGCAACTCTCCGAAGCGCACTTGCATAGGGAAAACACTACAGTTAGATGCCAATCCGAGCATATAGAAAATCTCGATGACTCTTGCATAAGAATGGCCAGAAATTACGGGGGTGGGGTGATTTTTACCTTTACTTCACTAATAGTGACATGAAATCTTCTACTGGGGTCGCCTCAAGTTTGGCGCGGTCCAAGCAGAGATCCAGAATCTTTTTCTGCTGATCTGCAGGGAAGATTCTCGCTAAGTTGATTTTGAATTTCTCAATCAACAAAGGAATTCCCTCGACACGACGACGCGCATGGCCAATTGGATACTCGACAACTTCTTCGCCAAAGACTGTGCCATCGGTGCAGGTAATTGTTATGGCGTTAGCAATAGAGCGCTTTGATGGGTCGTGGTAATCCACGGTAAATGCTGGATCTTCAACACAGACAATCTTTTCACGAAGGGCGTCGATGCGTGGATCCGCTGCAATTTCATCTTCGTAATCACGAGCAGTTAGGCGACCAAAAATGAGTGGGACAGCAACCATGTATTGAATACAGTGATCGCGATCTGCTGGATTTCCGAGTGGGCCCTTCTTATCGATGATTCGAATACAGGCTTCGTGCGTGCGAATAGTTACCTTGGCAATATCAGATTCTGACTTGCCGGCAGCTTTGAGTTGATTAAAGAGTGTCATCGCAGCTTCAACTGCAGTTTGTGAATGGAACTCTGCAGGGAAAGAAATCTTGAAGAGAATGTTTTCCATTACATATGAACCGTATGGGCGTTGGAATTCGAAATGTTTTCCACGAAAGAGTGAATCGTAGAAGCCCCAAATCTTTGCAGTCAGCGCACTTGGATAACCCATTTCACCAACGCGTGCCATGAGTGCAAGACGTACTGCGCGAGACGTTGCATCTCCTGCTGCCCATGATTTGCGTGAACCAGCATTTGGAAAATGGCGATATGTGCGAAGTGCTTGGCCATCGACCCATGCAAGTGAGACTGCGTTGAGAGTCTGTTCGCGAGTAAGGCCCATCATCTGCGAAACAACTGCAGTGGATGCGACCTTGACCAAGATAACGTGATCAAGACCTACTTTGTTGAATGAGTTTTCTAAGGCTATGCAGCCTTGGATTTCATGTGCTTTGATCATGGCGGTGAGAACATCGCGCATAACAAGCTTTTTACCGCTACCAAATGTTGGGTTTTGAGCTATCCAATCGGCAGTTGCGAGAATGGCACCGAGGTTATCTGATGGGTGTCCCCATTCAGCTGCAAGCCACGTGTCATTGAAATCTAACCAGCGAATCATTGCGCCAATGTTGAATGCGCCTTGTACTGGATCGAGTGAATATGAAGTTCCTGGAACTCGTACGCCTTTTTCTACAACAATGCCTGGAACTAGTGGGCCCATAAGTTTTGTGCAAGCATCGTATTCAAGTGCTTCAAGACCGCAACCAATAGTGTCCATCAAACAGTTCCATGCAGTTTCGTATGCAACATCAGAATTGATCTGATAATTCAGCGCATAATCAACGATATCGATGATCTCTTTATCGAATTCTTGTGCAGGTCTTGCGATATGTGATGACACGAAGTTATACCTTTTCTTGTAGTTAGCGATTTGAAATAGGGACGAAAGCTAAATCTTCTGGGCCTGTGTAATTAGCACTGGGGCGAATAATCTTGTTATCAATGCGTTGTTCAATAACGTGTGCTGACCATCCAGTTGTACGTGCCATTACAAATATCGGGGTGAAGAAAGCAGTTGGAATTCCCATTTGCTTATAGGCAACTGCTGAAAACCAATCTAAGTTAGGGAACATATTCTTGGCATCCCACATGACTGATTCGATTCGCGCCGCTATGTCATAAAGGGCTGTAGATCCTTGGTCAACTGATAGATCGTATGAAATCTTCTTGATTATTTCATTGCGTGGATCTGAGACTGTATAGACAGGGTGACCAAAGCCAATAACAACTTCTTTGTTAGCAACGCGTTCACGGATATCTGCTTCTGCTTCATCTGGATTTGCATAACGCTCTTGAATTTCAAGAGCTACTTCATTAGCGCCACCATGCTTTGGGCCACGCAGGGCGCCAATTGCACCAGTGATTGCTGAGAAAAGATCTGAACCAGTGCCTGCGATTACGCGACCTGTAAATGTTGAGGCATTGAATTCGTGCTCTGCGTAGAGAATAAGTGAGGCATGCATTGATTTGACCCAGAGTTCACTCGCTGGCTTGCCGTGCAGAAGATGAAGAAAATGACCGCCAATTGAATCATCATCAGTTTCAACGGTGATTCGCTTGGCGCTATTAGCGAAGTGATACCAATAGAGAAGCATGGAAGGAAGGCAAGCAATGAGTTTGTCTGCAATGTCGCGCGCACCTTCAATTGAGTGGAATTCATTTTCTGGCGCTACGCAACCTAGTGCTGAAACACCAGAGCGCATGACATCCATGGGATGCGCAGTTGATGGGATTTGTTCCAGGATTGCTTTCACTTGAGCAGGCAGTGAACGTAGCCCCTGCAACTTCTTTTTATATGCTACTAATTGCGTTGCAGTCGGCAAAGTTTCGTGAATAAGTAAATGGGCAACCTCTTCGAATTCGCATTGTGCTGCAAGGTCTGCAATATCGAAGCCGCGATAATGCAAATCGTTTCCACTTTTGCCCACGCTACAGAGCGCTGTGTTGCCTGCAGGAACACCAGAGAGTGCAACTGATTTTTTTGGCTTGAAATCTGCCATGGGAAATTCTCCTTATTTTTCGTCGCGGTATTGATCGAGCGCTTCTTCAAATGCGTGGTAATTAATGCGCTCGTATAACTCTTCACGACTCTGCATTGAGTCGATAAGACTTGATTGTGTTCCTGTGCGCCGAATTGTCTCGTAGACATTTTCTGCCGCTTTATTCATTGCGCGAAAAGCAGACAATGGGTAGAGAATCATTGCAACACCATGTGCCGATAATTGATCGCGCGTGAACAGTGGAGTGAGGCCAAATTCAGTGATGTTGGCCAGAATTGGCTTCTTTACTGCTTGAGCAAACTTGGTGTAATCAGCTAAATCGGTAATGGCTTCTGGGAAAACTAAATCAGCACCTGCTGCGATATATGCAAGGGCTCGATCAATGGCACTATCAATTCCTTCATTTGCAATCGCATCGGTGCGAGCCATAATTTGAAAAGAATCATCAGTGCGGGCATCTACGGCAGCTTTGATTCGATCAACCATCTCGGCCTTGCTGACAATTTCCTTATTAGGGCGATGGCCACAACGCTTTGCACCGACTTGATCTTCAATGTGCATTGCAGCAGCGCCTGCCTTGATCAAATCTTTGACTGTGCGACCAATATTGAAAGCCGATGGACCAAAACCAGTGTCAGCATCTACTAATAAAGGTGTGTCGCAAACATTTGTAATGCGGCGAACATCTACTAAGACATCTTCTAAAGTTGTAATTCCTAAATCTGGAAGTCCGAGTGAACCAGCAGCGACTCCCCCACCAGATAAATAGATTGCTCTGTATCCAGCTCGCTTAGCAAGGAGTGCATGGTTGGCATTGATTGCGCCGACAATTTGCAATGGTTTTTCATCGGCAAGGGCTTGTACAAAACGTGCACCAGCTGAAAGCGTGGTCATATATGGAGTCTACACATTCAAACTTAGGGCGGCTAATGCGCCATTGACGATGGAGCCTGCATCAAGATCATGAATTTTATAAAGTTCTTGAATTGTGCCAGATTGACCAAAAGTATCAACGCCCATTGCAACTTGTGGCATTCCCAGTGCAGAACCAAGCCATGCCATTGCATGTGATGCACCATCGTGAACAGAAACAATTGGTGCGCGTTCTGTGAAAATCGGACGAAGTGCTCCAGGGAAAGATGGAGTACTCGCTGTTCGAATTCCTTGTTTCAAAGTACGTTGCCAACTTCCATAAAGGCGACCTGGTGAAGTTATATCTACAACGTGTGCGATAACTCCTTCACT
>CAIOIJ010000080.1 GCA_903858325.1 uncultured Actinomycetes bacterium | reverse complement strand
GTTGTAGCGCCCTTTGCTATGGGTGCTTTCTTTATGTCTTGGTCGCCTGCGCATCAGTATCAATTAACAGACCCTCATCATGATGGCTATGTACAACCTCGCGATATTGGCGGTTTGGTTGAGAATACAAAGCGTTCCACTGTCTCGGTCTTCTGCGATGTGCCAGGAAAAGAGGGAATCGGATCCGCGTGGGCGACACATCTTGATGATGTTCAGTACAAGGATCATCAGCAGGTTTACATCACCAATTATCACGTGATAAAAGATTGCATCGGGAAAGAGCAATTCCTGACTGTGGCTCGCGCGTATAAAAAGCAGATTTCTGCTGAGGTTATCAATATTGATAAAGATAATGATTTAGCTGTGCTGATCTCAGACTTGCGAGTGCCGTCGTTGCAGATTGCGATAGCTCCGCCTTATGTTGGTTACTGGGTAATGACTTCTGGAAGCGCCGATGCGTGGGAAGGTTCAGTCTCCTTTGGCACAATCCTCAACTCCAGTGATGACGAGTTGTTCTTTACGGCAAATGTCTCTCATGGCAATAGTGGTGGGCCACTTGTCGATAACGAGGGCAATGTGATTGGTACGGTCTCGTGGTTTAACAAAGTTGAGCAATACAACGGGGCTAAATCAATAGATGCAATGTGCTCAAAGATTCTCACTTGCGACGGGAAGTTCTACTGGGAGTGGTAGAGCCGCTTAAATGAGAGTCAAAATCCCCAGTGCGATAAGCAGTATTGCCACGAGAATTGAACGCTTCTTGCCTAATCTTTGCGGAAGCCCTTTGATTCCACTTTGTTGATCTTCTTCCATATCTTTAATCACGTTAATGAAGTGCGCGGCCATTCCGAAGAGTGCTCCCCCAAGCCACATCCATGTGGGTGGCGTGATCTGCTTAGAGATCGCTATCGATGATGGAAGTGCGGCAAAGGCGATTGCATAAGGAAGCGGTGAGAAGAGAGTGAATTTAAAGTAGAAGTTGTATGCAATCCCGCAGCCGATTCCGAGCATATAGACCAAGCCGCCTTTGAGGCCGAGTGGGCCTGCGAGGTTTGCGAAGAATGAAAATGGAGTCATGAAGATGATCCACTTACGAAGGTATGCCGGGGTAATTAGGCCGGTGACGAGTGGTTTCTTGCTGCGTTGGTGCTGCACGTCGTCTTTGTAGTCATAGAGATCATTGGTCCAACCAACAACTAATTGCCCGCAGAAAATTCCGAATGCGATCACATATGCGGGGCCTTCCCACCAATAATGGTTGGAGAAAATCCAACCGATGGCGGTGACAATCAGTGTTGGGCCGAAGTGACAGGCTTGGCGAAGACCTTTTATTCTCTTCATGCGCCAGCCTTACTCAGCGAAATCCCCACCTCTGCCGGTAATTTTGCGTCGCGCACTTGTTGGGCGCTCATAGCTGATAATTAATATGGCGAGAATTCCAGCAAAAGCTGCGAAGATGGCGATTCCAACAATCATGCCGTACCTAGAACTGCGAGTATCACGAAGGCCATCACTGCTAATCCAAGTCCCACAATCGCAATTGCTGAGAGCGAGAGAAGTCCGCGCGAATCTGCGATTTTTTTGGAGAGCTCGGAGGTGCTGTTGAGTCGTTTGAGGTCGATCAGAAGTGCTTCGGCTTCTCGGATCGCGGCGTATTGAGAAATGATTGCAAGGATGCCTGTAGTGGCCGCAACTGCAATGGTGAGGTATTTAGTTGCATCTGTTGCAGTTTCAAATTTGCCACATGCAGCAAGGGCAAAAATTCCAATGAGCATCAAAGTTGGAGCTATTTGGGCTGTAATTACGCTGTTGCGCTTTTGGTTCCAGAGCTTGAGTAATGTGATTTCATCCATGATGTCTCCTGAGTATTGCAGTTATTTGCGGTGGGCAGATTTGGAGAGGAAGATTGCAAAGACGAGAGCGACGACGATTCCTGCGTTAAGCCCCATCTCGTAAATTGATCTACGAAATGCTTCATCCGACTTAGTCGATTCTAAGGTCAATGAAGCTCCTACAGTGAGAATATGTCGAACAGCGGCAATCACGCCGATGATGAGAAATTTATCAAGTTGATAGACGCCGTCGGTGAACCGAGAAATAACGGTACGTAAAATCTCGAGGATGATGACGATAAAGAGAATGTCATTGACGCCTTGAATCATTCCGTTAGGAAAGAAGGGGTCAGTTTCCACGAGGCGTTTGATGCTGTAGAAGAAAGCGCCCATCCCAATACCGAAGAGTGCTAGCGCAAGGATTGCGTGGAAGATGTCTTCAATGAGGTCGACGTACTTCAGGGGAAGTATTGATGTCTCGACGTCGAGATTATCTTTTTTGGCCATGTGTAAAAGTACTGGCAGTGAGAGCAAGCCGCCACTCCTAATTGAGGTATCTGTCAGGCTATATATGCAGGAATGACGATTTCGTTGTACTGCATAAAGCCTGGTTTGAATGGTGGGTCAAAGCGACAGATACGGGTCTCATCCGAGAGAGCAATGTGCTCCTTGGAGGCTGCCGCACGAAGCTGTCGCGCTACTTCTGCCGATTTTTCTGGAGTGGCTTTTCCCCGGAATGAAGTTGCGATGCATGTTTCAGTATCGAGTTCACGCAAGATTACTTGTGGATCATTGGGATGAGGAAGGTGACCGAAGGTGCTACCTGAAGGCATTACGAAGGAGATATACCACTCATCAGAATTATCTTGATCCGTGCGTTGTGCAGCAATCACTGGTGCCGTCATGGCAATTTTTTGAGATGCCTTATTACCCTGTGAGATGTATTGAAAGAGATGGCGAAATGCTTGGCTACCTGCTGTGGCGTATTGCCCAGAAACTTTTACCTCTGCAATGACACAAGGCAGGTATTCGCGTACCTCGAAGTTGCTGTACGTGCGCACGACCTTGAACTCTTGTCTCTTCGTCATCTCTGAATCGTACTTGAAACATGGACTTGCAACGAAGGAATTTTACTGTGAGAGGTGGCACCAGAAAGTATCGCGGTTCTTGCCCTATGTTGATCTTGATACGAGCCACGACCGTCAAAGTCAGCTGATTTTGATTTTCTTGAATAGAAGTGAGATTGAAATGAAGATTGAAACCAGCGAAAAGGAAGCGACTTTTACCTGCATTCTGTGTAAGCAAGATCCTTGCACTTGCCTTAAAGAACTTATCTAAAATGTCTGATATTTCTGACAAGTTTGTAGTTGTCACCGTTACCGAACATGAAGCCCGGGTGTGGGCGACTGGAATTTCTAAGGGTTCAAAACCAGAAATGATTTATGCGCCGTCGGGATTGAATAACCATCACTTTAGAGATGATCCAAAGATTAAAGGTCGTGGGGATGGGCCAGGAGTTCCTGCCTACTTTGAAGAGATTGTTGCTGCAATTGGGGACGCATCGCAAATTTTGGTACTG
Organism: uncultured Actinomycetes bacterium; assembly: GCA_903858325.1. Lineage (GTDB taxonomy): Bacteria > Actinomycetota > Actinomycetes > Nanopelagicales > Nanopelagicaceae > Planktophila. The sequence goes on along the minus strand of CAIOIJ010000080.1, from coordinate 2,051 downwards.
GGTCATGGAAATGGCAAGGCTCGATCAATGGTGCATTTCGTTATGTACTTAGAGCGCAAGCACCCTAATTTAGCGAAAAAAGTAGTTGACACCTTAGATACCAACTTGTTTGGGATTACCAAACCGGAAATATTGGCAATGGCGCGTGAGTGGTTTGATAGACACACACGCCTCGGCGTTTAGGAGATTACTTGCTCTTCAGTGCTTTCAAAGCAACTGGGATGAGCAGTGCCTGAACAATCATTGAAAGTGATTCGCCGAATGTGAGCAAAAGGAAAGGGCCAGAGCTTTTGGCCCCAGCCCTTTCGTGAATCTTACTTTTTACGCTTCCGCGTAGAGATCATGCGAGACAAGTGCTGCAAAGTTATCTTTCGCGTGTCTCTTCATCCAAGCCTTCATCTTTGCATTGTCGCCAATTGCATCGTTTACTTTTCCGTTATCGGTAAGGTTCTTGAAAGTTTGAATGACAACGATATTTCCGACATCTTTGCCTGCAACTCCTTCTAGAACTTTGATATCGCTGACACCTGCATCTTTAAAGATTGCAGCTACTTCAGCCCAGTTCTTCATGAAGTCTGCGCGCTTGCCTGGATGTGGTTTCCAGACTGAAATCTCGAATGCTTTGCCCATGTTCTCTCCTTTGATAGGTGGTTTGGGGTCAAACCTTGCCGAAATCGTATATATGTACAGGGGGCAAGAGAAGAGTCTGAGAGAAAAATATTGAAGGTTATATACAGCGCGAATGTTGAGGTTTATTCTCATCGCATAAATCAGCACCTGGAGAGGTAAGTGTCATGAGCGTCGATATAAAGAAATCCGTGCTCGCGCTCCGAATCAACTTTATTTTCATGGGTGTCTTGATGGGCGGATGGTCAACGCGTATTCCTGAACTAAAAAGTGCGCTGAATATGAATGATGCAACCCTCGGTCGAACCCTTATAGGAGGATCACTCGCTGGCTTTGTCTCTTCTAGAATTATCGGAAAATTAATTCGCGAGTTGGGAACTAAGAAGGTCTTCTATTTAGGCAGTGTGATTTTCCCAGTTGGATATCTATCTATCGCCTTTGCTCCCAATGCTTACTTTGTCTTCCTCGGAATATTTTTCTTTGTGGTCGGATATCTATTCCTTGATAACCCACTCACCATAATCACTCAAGGTATAGAGGCTGAACAAGATCGCAAATATCTTTCGGGCTTTCATGCTTTTTGGTCGATTGGAACACTTGCTGCAGCTTTCTTTGGATCCTTTCTCATCGGCCGCGTGCGCTATTCGATTCATTTGGCTGGTATAGCAATCATCGTATTCATAGTTCTCATCATCACTTCACGTGCACTTGAAGATAAGAAACCCGGTGGGGGCGATCAGAAACCTGCTGAACTGAAATGGAATGGAGCGCTGGGCCGCGTCGTAATCTTGATGGGCCTTGGAATGATGTTCTCCAATGGCGCAGAATTCGGTGCGACAGACTGGTCGGCGCTCTTCTTGCGAGATGTCTTGTCAATCACTGGCCAGCTCTATGTCGGCGCGTATCTAGCTTTCGAAATCGGAATGATCATCAGCCGTCTCTTGGGAGATAAGTTCATTCATAAATATGGTGCTGCGAAAGTAATTCAGATATCAGGGTTTATTGGCGCTAGTGTTTGGCTTATTTCAATGATTATCGGTGTGAACATAGATCACTTTAATCGCCCTCTTGCATACATAGTGATTCTGATTGGTTACTTCGTCGCCGGTGCAGGAGTTGGTCCGCTCTTTCCTGGGTTTATTACTCTGCTCGGCAATACTCCAGGGATTGATATGGGAACTGCGCTTTCCCGCGCATTCTTGATTGCAATGGTGGGTGTAGCAATAATTCCAGCGGCAATCGGATTTATCTCTGATGCAACGTCTCTCACTTATGCAATGTTGTTACCTATCGCGCTGCTCTTTGGGGCTGGGTTGATCGCCAGAAATGTTCACACGAAATAGTTATGGAGAGACATTAAAAGAAGATTGGACCTCGCTAACGCAACGAGGTCCTATCTCCCCCGTTCTGCTAATCTTTTAAGG
>CAIOIJ010000079.1 GCA_903858325.1 uncultured Actinomycetes bacterium | reverse complement strand
TGATGTAACTGAGGCAATGAAGGATGTTGTCGACCCTGAATTAGGAATCAATGTTGTTGATCTTGGTTTGATTTATGACGTGATGGTAGATGAATCAAATATTGCAGTTTTGAATATGACGCTCACATCGGCTGCATGTCCACTCCAGGATGTTATTGAAGATCAAACGAGACAAGCACTGGCTGGCATGACCACCGATGTAAAAATTAACTGGGTTTGGATGCCACCTTGGGGCCCGGACAAAATTTCTGATGAAGGTCGCGAACAACTAAGAGCATTGGGTTTCACGGTCTAAAAATGTCCATGCAGGCAGTGTGGATGACCCATCGGTCAATGACTGCTGACCCTTCGGTTAAGGAACAAAAGCTCAAGCCTGGAACAGTTAAGAGGATTTTCGAGTTCGCAAAACCGTATCAAATGTATCTTTCTATATTTCTTTTTACTGTTGTTGTAGATGCGTTTTTAGTGGTTGCTACACCACTCATTCTTCGAAAACTAATTGATGATGGAGTAATTCCAAAAAACGGTTCTTTGATAACTCAACTTGCATTTATCGTCGGATTATTGGCTATAGCCGATGCACTCATGAGCATCGTAGGTCGTTGGTTCTCTGCTCGTATAGGCGAGGGATTGATCTACGATTTGCGATCCCAAGTTTTCGCTCATGTTCAAAAGCAATCAATCGCTTTCTTTACGCGCACTCAAACAGGTGCTCTTATATCTAGAATTAACTCTGACGTAATTGGCGCACAGCAAGCATTTACTTCTTCATTATCCGGAGTTCTAAGCAATGTAGTAACATTGATTTTGGTCACCACAACTATGTTGTTTCTTTCCTGGCAAATCACCTTGGTTTCACTTGTGCTTTTGCCAGTATTTCTGATTCCGACTAAATGGGTCGGACGCAAACTGCAGGCTTTGACTCGGGATTCTTTTAACCTCAACGCGGCGATGTCTTCCACAATGACAGAGCGATTTAATGTTTCTGGTGCAATGTTGGTGGCTCTTTACGGAGAACCTAGTCATGAGAATGAATTCTTTCGATCCAGGGCTAGACGTGTAGCTGATATTGGCATTTCGATGGCGATGTTGAATCGAATATTTTTCATCGCGCTCACAAGTGTTGCCGCTGTCGCAACAGCTTTCGCTTATGGCATCGGGGGACATTTAGCGTTAAGCGGTGCGGTCAGTGTTGGAACGTTATTGGCGATTACAGCGTTGTTAGCTCGTTTGTACGGACCACTTACCGCACTTTCTAACGTGCGAATAGATGTTATGACAGCGCTAGTTTCATTTGAAAGAGTTTTTGAAGTGTTAGACCTAGTGCCAATGGTTTCGGATAAGCAGGGAGCTAAGTCATTAGGTAAGAAAATTACTTCAGTTGAGTTTAAAAACGTTCATTTTGCATATCCACGCCCGGAACAAATTTCTCTCGCATCTTTAGAATCAGCGGCCAAAGAAGAACAAGTTCAAAGTGGAGAGATCCTTAAAGGAATTTCTTTTACAGTAGCGGCCGGCAGTTTTACGGCGATAGTTGGACCTTCAGGTGCTGGTAAAACCACTATTAGCGCTTTGGTGCCAAGATTGTATGACGTTACAAGTGGCAGTATCGAAATTGATTCAATTGACGTTCGAGATCTAACACTTGAGTCATTGCGCGGCGCAATCGGTGTCGTAACGCAGGATGCACATTTATTCCACGAAAGCATCGCGCAAAATTTACGATATGCAAAACACGATGCGACTGAGGCTGAGATGGAAGAGGCGTGTAAGGCCGCACAAATCTGGCAGTTAATCGAATCACTCCCAAATCGCTTTGAAACTCTAGTTGGTGAACGCGGACACCGATTATCCGGTGGTGAAAAACAGCGTTTGGCTATTGCTCGATTACTTCTTAAGTCTCCATCTGTGGTTATTCTCGATGAAGCTACTGCGCATTTGGATTCTGAAAATGAAGCGTTAGTCCAGCAAGCCTTGAAGTCTGCGTTAAAGGGTAGAACAAGCATCGTGATTGCGCATCGTTTGAGCACTGTCAAAGATGCTGATCAAATTATCGTTCTAGAAAACGGCGTCATTGTTGAACGTGGAAAACACGAAGAGTTGTTTAATGCTGGTGGACTGTACTCAGAGTTATATATGCGACAAGATTTAAGCGCTCTTGCGAATGAGACGTCGCCCGTAAATAACTAAAGCGGCGAAGAAAATCCATTGCAAGGCGTACGCCATATGTGGTCCATCGCTAAGTTCTGGCAACTCAACTGGAACATCCGGATTCATTGCGATATCGGAAACCGAGA
>CAIOIJ010000078.1 GCA_903858325.1 uncultured Actinomycetes bacterium | reverse complement strand
CTGCAGAATCTGTTTCTAAGCGCGCTGGATGGTCACAAATCAGCGCTATAAAGAACAAAAAGATTGTGGAGCTACCTGCAGATATTCCATCTCGTTGGGGACCACGTCTTGTTGATTTCTACAAGTTAATCGGCGCTTCTTTGGCAAAAGTTTCGTAAATGAAAAACCAAGAAATTGACCGAATTTGGCACTGGCGTACAACGCTTTTTGTGGGCTTCCTGCTTGCAATTGTGTTGTTGCTCGGTGTCTCATTCGGTCCGATCTCTTTGGACTTCATGAAGATTCTTCGCACACTCTTTGGTTTGAGCGGTGGATTACAAGATGAAGAAAAGATTCTTTTGTTGGAACTGCGCTTGCCACGAGTAATGCTCGCAGCACTTGTCGGTGCAGCACTTGCTACAAGTGGTGCGGTTTATCAAACAGTTTTCCGTAATCCACTTGCTGACCCATATCTTCTCGGCGCAGCAGCTGGTGCTGGTCTCGGCGCAACACTTGCGCTGACTGGTGGCACACAGAGTTTCTATGCTGCACTCCCTCTATTTGCATTCCTTGGTGGTGTGCTCGCAGTTGCTGCGACATTCTTGATATCTGGAAAAGCGTTTGCAGATCCTGCAACGCTTTTGTTATCAGGTATTGCTATTGGATCTTTTGCAACTGCTGTGCAGACGTACTTACAACAACGCAACAGCGAAGTTCTACGCCCCGTCTATTCATGGATCTTGGGGCAATTGACAGTCGCTGATTGGCAAGTTGTTAAGTGGGCGAATATTTATATTCTGCTGGCGCTAGTTATTTTGATTCGTATGTCGCGTTTATTGGATGGATTGTTGCTCAGTGACGAAGAAGCTTTCTCACTCGGTATTTCTCCAAATAAAATACGCATCATCGCAATCGGTGCTGCAACTCTGGCTACTGCCACTGCAGTATCAGCCAGTGGTCTTATTGGATTCGTCGGAATTGTTGTTCCGCACTTAGTTCGTGGGCTTACAAAACGAGCAACTAATCGTGCTTTATTTACGGTCGCACTCTCTGGTGCCGCATTCTTAGTTCTCGCAGATCTTGGTGCGCGCACATTGTTATCTCCTGCGGAATTACCTATCGGTGTCATCACTGCTTTTGTTGGCGCACCATTTCTTTTATTCGTACTACGAGCAAAGAGAGTCCTTAAATGATCGAAATAAAAAACCTATCCGTGCGCTATGGTGATTTTTATGCACTAGACCACATCACATTAGATATCCCACGTGGCTCATGGACATGTCTTGTTGGTCCTAATGGCGCGGGCAAAACAACATTCTTAAGAACGTTGCTTGGCAATAAGGCATATGACGGATCAATCACAATCGATGGTCTTGAGGTTTACAAGAATTTACGTAACGTTGCTTTTGTTCCGCAACGTCCAGAGATTCCTGCAGGTATGGACGTTGCAGAGTATGTGATGCTCGGACGTGCACGCCTTGATGGTTGGGGACGTGAATCGCGCACAAGTCGCCGGTTAGTGCAACAAATACTTGAGCAGATGCAATTATCTGGATTGCGCCACCAATTAGTAACACAGTTATCTGGTGGAGAAATGCAGCGAGTACTTATTGCTCGTGCGCTTGTACAAGAACCAGAGTTAATGATTTTGGATGAACCAACATCAGCACTTGATTTGCACCACCAGATTTCAACTCTGAATCACATTGAAGGAATGCAAAACAATGGCGTCACCATTGTTTCAACGATGCACGACATCACATTGGGTGCGATGTATGCGGAACGCATTGTGATTATGCAAAACGGCAAGGTTTTATTAGATGGTCCATCAAATACCGTGATTCATTCGCCAGAGCTCAAGCATGCATTTGACGATGGAATCACAATTCACACTCTGGACAATGGACGTCCAGTAATTGTTGCCACAAAGAATTCAATTCAGATATGAGTATTTACTTTATTGCTGGCGGTGCCCGTAGCGGCAAGAGCCGCAAAGGCGAAGAACTAGCGCTGTCATTATCCGGTGCAAACAAACCAATCTTTATTGCAACAGCTGAAGCAGTAGATGATGAGATGACGAAGCGAATTCAGAAACACCAGAACGATCGCGGTGATGCGTTTTCTTTAGTAGAAGAACCAAAGAACTTAAGCAAGGCACTGAAAGAATTAGATACCGATGCAACAGTTTTAGTTGACTGCCTGACACTGTGGCTCTCAAATAACATGATGGGCGAAGGCGCAGATACAAATCAATCTGTGATTGCCGCGGCCCGCGCACGCAAGGGTGAGAT
>CAIOIJ010000077.1 GCA_903858325.1 uncultured Actinomycetes bacterium | reverse complement strand
GCCAAGTGCCATTCGTCCCTTTGGAACCGTAAATAACGGTTCGGTTTTGCCTGGCAAAGTACAACCAGAGAAAGCAACGCCGATAGTGCGAGTGCGCTCATTGGCTTCAACGGCAACTCTGTAAACCTCATCGAGTGAATATCCCGCTTCAGCAGCCGCAGCTGCGACTTTGAATACAAATAGATCACCGGCAATTCCTCGGCGTTTATGAAATTCTTCTTTACTCGCGCTCATAATGTCATCTGTTACAAGAACTGTTTTGCACGGAATGCCTTCGGCGTTGAGTTGTGATTGCGCCAAATTGAAATTCATTACATCGCCGGCATAATTTCCATAACTTAACAAAACTCCGCCGCCTGCTTCCGCAGCTTTGCAGACAGTGTGTACGCGCTGTGTTGATGGTGAAGAAAAAACATTTCCTACTACTGCGCCATGCGCTAAACCTGGGCCCACAATTCCAGCAAATGCTGGGTAATGTCCTGAACCTCCACCGATTACAACTGCAACCTGACCTTTTGTTTTCTCCTGATTTCTAACAACTCCGCCTTGGACTCGTCTTACTAAGTGAGAATGCGCAGCCACAAACCCTGCAGTTGCTTCATCTACAAAATCCTCAGGATCATTTAGTACGTATGGCAATGTGTAACCAATCTATTCGTTCAGAGCTAGAACCTAAGTTGAAGTATTACAGATTGCCAGTAAAGTTACCAGAGTTCACTATTCAAATATCATTATGTAGAACGTGGAGACCCCGATGGCCGTAGATATGAATTTTTCTCTTGATAAAAGAATTGCACTTGTTACTGGAGGTGCATCGGGAATCGGGAAAGCAATTTGCGAGAGCTTTGCTAAAAAGGGTGTCACTGTCGCTGTTGTTGATATCAATATTGCTGCTGCTCAACAAGTTGCATCAGATATCAAGAATGGTTCTACTGCACATGTTTGCAACGTAACTGATATCGCCTCAATTGATAAAGCGGTTCAAGAAGTTATTGCAGCCCATGGACGCATTGATATTCTAATAAATAGTGCAGGAATGGCCGTACTAGACCCAGCCGAGTCTGTTAAAGCATCAGACTGGGATACAACAATTGCAGTCAATCTCAGTGGCACATTCTTTGTTTCTCAAAGCGTCGGGCGAGAAATGTTAAAAGTTGGAAAAGGAAAAATCATTAACTTGGCATCCCAAGCAGCAAGTGTTGCTCTCACGGATCATGTCGCATACTGCGCATCCAAATTTGGCGTCCTTGGTGTTACAAAAGTTCTTGCATCTGAATGGGGCGGGCGAGGAATCAATGTAAATTCGGTCTCACCTACTGTTGTACTTACCGAATTAGGTAAGAAAGCATGGGGCGGTGCAAAAGGTGATGCCCATAAGGCACAAATTCCTGTGGGCCGATTCGCCGAACCGGAGGAAGTAGCTGCCGCTGTTATTTTCCTGGCATCCGATGGTGCGGACATGATCAATGGCGCTGACTTAGTTGTAGATGGCGGATACACAATCAGATAGTTAAAGAAGAAAAGCCCTCCGGTGTGAAAGGCACCGAAAGGCTTATCTCGTGCGCGCGAAGGGATTCGAACCCCTAACCTTCTGATCCGTAGTCAGATGCTCTATCCGTTGAGCTACGCGCGCCTATTTAGTTTTGTTGAGCCTGTGAATCCTACCTGTTTTTGCCTTAGAGCCCAATTTTCCCCATATTTATTGGACTTCTACATTCACGCTAAGGGATTCGTCGAGGGCGCTAGAGGCAATCCAGATTTTCCATGATCCTGATTTGCGAACCCAGCCAGATTCCCAAAAATCGAATGAGTTCGCTGCGATAGAAATATTTACAGATTTCTTTTCTCCAGCACTAGCAAACACTTTCGTGAATCCCAATAATTTTTTATTTGTTAGATCAGATTCTGGTGCACCGTAAATCTGTACAACATCTGAACCACTTCGGCTACCGCTATTTCTTACGGAAACTTCAAGATTTAATCCATTATTCCATTCGTTCGAAAGTAATTCTTTCTTCCACGTTGTGTAACCAAGTCCGTAACCAAATGCATACGATGGTTTGTTGCCAGACTTAATCCATGCACGATAACCAATATCACTTCCTTCTTTGTATTCAAGAATTCCGTTTACTGGTGTTACATCGCGCACTGGAAGATCTGATTCTTTTTCTGGCCATGTAGTTGGTAGACGTCCACCAGGTTCTGCATCACCGAATAAAATATCTGCGAGCGCGTTACCCATTTGTTGTCCAGGAAACCATGTAAGAAGAATTGCATCTACATCATTTTCCCAAGGCATCAGAATTGGTGAACCTGCATTGATTACAACAATTGTTTTTTTACTAACAGCTGCAACTGCTTTTACAAGTTCATCTTGACCTTCAGGAAGATTTAGATTTGTTCTATCAAAACCTTCGCTCTCAATTGCAGGTGTTGTTCCAACAAATACAACAGAGATATCACTGTTCTTTGCAATTGCTACAGCTTTGTCTCGCTCTTGTTGCAGTGTTCCCATTGGAGTTTTGAAACCAACATTGCATGCAATGACCGGAATATCTAAACCGCCTGTTTGAAATTCAAATATAAGTTCAGTTGCAACACCTTTTTTAAGTTCGCGATCAACGCGTGCTTCAGGTGGATTGAGTACTGCGCCACCAATGTCATCGTTATCTGGCAGAACATCTGTATCTAAAATAACTGTTCCATCTTGTGTAATTGTTACTGGCCCTACATAGCCCACACCAAATTGATGTTTTCCATCTTCTTGAGGGGTATAAATAAGGGAAACTTTGAGTTTTTTCGTTCTAAATACCCAGTCAATCGCCATCCAATTGAGCTGGCCGGCAAAGCGTTCTTCGCTATGAGTAAGTGCGCCGTTCTCATCGAATGCTTCAATCTGCATTCCTGGCTTATTTGTTACTGGATTGATCGCATTGAGCGCGCTAAATCGAGTCAATTTGCTATCGGCTTCTACGCCCATGGCATATGAAATTGTTGCCTTACTTGCCGCGGTTATTCCGGCAAGCGGAGTAATGACTTCAACTGGAACAACGGTTGCGCTTCCGCCACCTTGTTCGCGGCCCGCTGATGCGTGACCACCGATAACTGCAATTGATACCTCTTTATTAAGAGGTAATACGTCATTGTTCTTGAGCAAGACTGCGCCTGCCGCCGATGCGGTACGCGCAAAACCTAGGATGAATTCTTCACTCAGATTTTCAGCTTTTGGAGCTGGGCCAAAACCGCCAACGCGCTGGGCCATAAGCAATAAGCGTTCAACTTTTGCGTCAATTGCTGCCATAGAAACTTTGCCCTTATTTACTGCAGCTACAAGTGCTGCGCCCCATGGCGTAAATGGACCAGGCATTGCAAGATCATTTGATGCATTACCCGCATCAACTGTGGTGCGCACTGCTGTCCAATCTGAAATAACAACGCCATCAAATTTCCATTCACTTTTGAGCGGCTCATCAAGTAATGGATTCTCAGTCATTGTGTGACCATTGACCGAGTTATATGCAGACATAACAAGCCATGGTTTTGAATCTTCAATAGCAATTTCAAATGCTTTGAGATAAAGCTCGCGCAGCGCTTTTTCGCTAACTATCGCGTTGAGTGTGTATCGATCAGTTTCAGAATCATTTGCAACGTAATGCTTTAAAGTTGCGCCAACACCTTTTGCTTGAATACCTTGCACAAAACCTGCTGCAAGTTTTCCGCTGAGGTATGGATCTTCAGAGAAACATTCAAAGTGGCGACCACCAAGTGGTGAACGATGCAAATTTATTGTTGGCCCAAGTACAACATCGACACCTTTGCGTCGCGCTTCAAATGCCATAACGCGACCAACTTCTTTAAGAAGTTCGGTATCCCATGTCGATGCAATTGCTGTTGCTGAAGGCAAACTCAGTGATGGATCACGTTCATCCCAAATAGGACCGCGCACACCAGAAGGACCATCGGAAACAACCATGCTGCGTAAACCAATTGATGGCAGTGGTGTTGTTGACCAAAAATCCTGTCCTGAAAGTAATGAAACTTTTTCTTCAAGGGTGAGTTTTGCGAGCATCTCTGAAATTTCCATGGGGGAAACCTATCAGCGCACTTAAAGCTTTCCTACTTTAAATCCCTGCAATCTCACATGCTTGGACGCGATCTACTACTTTGCGACGAGGCTTCCCTGATTTCTCGCCTTCGGCCACTTCGTGTGCGTTGAGTTTCTCCCATGCGCCTTGATCAATAAATTTTTTGCCAGCTAATAATTCTGTTACATCACCAATGCTTTTAGGCGATTTCAATTGACTTACTAATTTTTCCATAACAGCAGCAGCATCAGATTTATTAGTTCCGATTACACCTGATGGCCCGCGCTTTGCCCAACCAACTACATAAAGATTATCTTTTACATGTCCTTCGTTATTTACAACTTTACCTTTTTCATAAGGAACTCCATCTATTCCAGCAGCCTGATAACCAATTGCTGTAATAACTAAACCGCATGGAATCGTTACTTCGCCGTCGGGAACTGAATATGTAATTGATTCAACGCGATCAATACCATTTATCGCAACGGGTGTGTGTTGAAAGAGAAACTCTAATGTGCGCTCATGACCTTTGTTTTCTAAATCAGTAATAAGAAGCATCGCATCCAAATTACTTTTCACATCTTTTTCTGGTTCGCTACCTGCGCGCATCAATGCACCATCAATATCGCTTTTGTTCATAATTACATTTGTATGTTCTAGTTTTGGAAGTTCGCGTAATTCTGGTGAAGTAAATGCAGCATGTTCGGCACCGCGGCGTGCACTTACATAAACTTTACGAACTTTGCTCTTCTTGAATGCTTCAATTGCATGATCTGCAGTATCGGTTACATCTAATTCACTTGGTTCTAGTGCAAGCATTCTGCCGACATCCATTGCAACGTTTCCTGCACCTACAACAACTGCGGTGTCGCAATCGAGTGGAACTGAAAAATTAGCGAAATCTGGGTGTCCGTTATACCAAGGAACAAAATCGGCCGCCGACAATGATCCGGGTAGATCTTCACCAGGAATGCCTAAAGTTTTTCCAATAGCGGAACCCGTTGCAATAACTACCGCGTCATACTTTTCTTGTAGCGCCTCTACGGTTACATCGCTTCCAAGTTCAACATTTGCAAATAGTCGAAAATTCTCAGTTGTTGCAATCTTTTCAAATACCTTCGAAACACTCTTTATCTTTGGGTGATCCGGTGCAACACCTGTACGGACAAGTCCCCATGGAGTCGGAAGTCGCTCAATCATGTCGATTGAGAATTGGAGTTCTGGAGTTTGTAAATTCTGCAGGGCTTGCGCAGCGAAATAACCTGCGGGTCCTGCACCAACAATTGCCACTTTAAAGGTGGACACTTCGGTACCTCTTTTCTCTGCGGAGACGAGGAGATTTGAACTCCTGAAGGCTTTTAGACCTTACCTCGTTAGCAGTGAGGCGCACTCGACCGGGCTATGCGACGTCTCCAAGTGGTGGTCATAGTTTACATCTAATTTCTACTCACAGTACCCTGCCCTATGAGTTATGAATTACGTATCTACACAGCAAATCCAGGAAAAATCGAAGCGCTCTGCGCCCGATTTAGGAACCATACGGTTGCACTCTTTGCAACGCACAATATGGAGAGCATCGGCTATTGGGTCGAAGATGCGCATCCGAATGTGTTGACATATGTCATTAAACATTCTGGCGATCCCGCCAAAAACTGGGAAGCATTTATTTCTGATCCTAAATGGATTGCTGCAAAGGCAGCTTCAGAAGTTGATGGCGTACTCGTTGAATCTATTGATTCGCGTTACATGACGCCAACAGATTTCTCTGCTTTAAAATAATAAATATTTAGGAAGCAAAGCGGGTATGTAATCCGCCATCAACCATAATTTCTGCTCCATTTATAAATGATGCTTCATTTGAGAGTAAGAATGAAACGACTTTGGCTACTTCAGAAGGTTGGGCCATGCGGCCTAATGGCTGAACATCAAGAGCTGCTTGCTCTAAGTGTGGCGCAGTATCAAACCAAGAACGAAGTAATGGAGTCAGAATATATCCGGGTGAAATTGCATTGACGCGAATTCCGTTTTTTCCTTCGTCGAGAGCTAAGTTTTTTGTAAGTCCGATTACTCCTGCTTTAGCTGCAGCGTAAGGGAAATATCCTGGAATTGTCATACTTGCATGCAGCGACGAGATATTTACGATTGCGCCATTCTTTGCCGCGCGCATTGCAGGTAGTGCACATTTTGCAGTGTGCCAAACACTCTTGAGGTCAACATTGAAGAAATCGTTCCATTGTTGATCTGTCATTGTTACTGCATCGTAATTTGCATTTACGCCAGCATTATTTACAAGTTTTGTTACATTACCGAAGTGTGCAACTGATGCATTGAAAGATTTCTCTAAACTTTCAAATTGTGAAACATCGCCTTGATGAAAAAATGCTGGTGCGCCACTGGATATGAGCTCTGATTGGTAAGCCATTCCAGCCTCAATATTTGTATCGCAGAAAGAAACTTTTGCTCCTTGTTCAAGTGCATCATGAACAATTGCTGCACCAATACCTGTGGCACCACCTGTTACAAATAGATGCTCGTTAGCTAACTTCATTGTTGCGCCAATCTTGCCGTTTCAATTGCACTTCTAAATTTTTCGACATTCTCTTGTACGTGCGAAATGCCTCCCTTGATAAGTGGCCCACCTAGCCCAAAACCAAGTGCTCCTGCAGCAAACCATTCACCCACTGATGCCGAACTAATTCCACCTGTCGCCATCCATCGAAGATTCGGAAATGGATCACGTAACGCTTTGAGATGCGAACTACCGTACGTTGATGCAGGAAATAGTTTGAGTAAATCTGCGCCCGCTGCTTGCGCAGTTGCAACTTCAGTTGCAGTTGCTACACCAGGAACTGAAATAAGGTTGAGTTTCTTAGTCTCTTTGATAATTTCACTATCTGTGTGCGGTGAAACAATAAAACTTGCACCAGCTTTATGTGCGCTTTGTACATGTTCCTTAGTTATTGCAGTTCCAACACCTACAGAGACTGACTTCTGCGAAAATTCTTCGATAAGGCCATACACATTGGGACATGTTGTAGTGAATTCAAGAATCGATACACCTGCACTCACTAATGACAGACCAAGTTCGCGCGCAGTGGATTCATCGTCAGAGCGAATTATTGCCATCATTGCACAACGCTCGAATTCATCAAGCATCTTCATTGATTACTCCTGCTCGTCCGTACGGTAGACCTGCCCAGTCTCCAACTTTGCTTGCTGCACCTGCGCCACATTGTGCGCCTTGTGCAATTGCCTTTTCTAACGATAGTCCAGCAATGAGTGCAGAGATAGTTCCCCCAACAAAGGCATCACCTGCGCCAACAGGATCTACTGCGGTAATTCGTGGAGGCATTGTTTCTGCATAACCTTGCGCGCTTAGAACGCGGATTACTCCATCACCTGAAGTCATGATTGCAATTGCTGCACCGCAAGCAATTGCACTTGCTAAATTCTCTTGCGGATCTTTGCTGCCCCACACAACTTCGTACTCATCTACTCCGCCGAAAATATGTGTAGCAAGTGGCGCTAGCGAAAGAAGAGCTTCGCGCGCATCGGCTTCGCTCCATAATTTTCGCCGGATATTCAAATCTAAACTTCGTGGCTTATTTTGTTGTGCGGCAATCGTGAGTGCCTTTCTTACAGCCTCTTTACCTGTTGTAGAAATTGCTGCAGTGATTCCTGTGGTGTGTATCCACTGTGCGTTACTGATCATCTCTTCCGAAATATCTGTTGGTGAAAGTTCTGACCCCGCACTTCCTTTTCGCAAATAGGTCACACTCACAGGCTCAGAAGTACCGCGGTTTCTAACGAGTGCTCCTGTAAAAGTTGGAGAGCGAAGAATCGATGAAGTATCTAATTTTTCTGCAGCCACAATAGAGATGAGCGCATCACCAAGTTGATCGCTACCAACTTTAGATAGGTAGCAGACTTTCAAACCTAAACGATGGGCAGCAACACTGACATTTGCTTCGGCGCCTGCAGCTTCTAGTTCAAATTTTTTCGCGCTCAAGACACTATCGGTATCAGATGCAAGAAAGAGGGCCATTATTTCGCCGAAAGTAAATAAGTTATACATGGCTTGGCACCTCTTTTAGAAAATTCAGTGCTGCAGTAATCTCTTTTTCTAATTCGTCTGTATGGATATTTACTGTGGGGCGTCTGCAATATGAATTAGCGATAATCCCACGACGGAAAAGAATCTCTTTTTCGATTGCAATGAGTTGTTCAAGATTAGTAATCCAATGCGTAATCCAAGGGATAAATTTATTGAGACGATCAGTAAATTCTTTATCGTCATTGCGATTTAGTGCATCCTCGGCCCAAAGGTAAGCATCTGTCATCGAGCAACCAGGTTGCACTCCCACTGCGCCGGCGTGTGATCCTTCAAGCCAACGGATCCCGCCCCATCCAACAAGTGTGTCTACCTCTTTATTAGTAATTGCCGCGACGCGTTCGATTGATTCCATAGGTGGATTTGCTTCACATTTGATCATTGCCAAGTTAGCAAACTCTTTATGTAGCATCGCAATATCGGAAACATCGTCCATCCCACCTGCTTGTGGGAGGTGTTGGATAATTACAGGGATTTTTACTGCGCCTAGCACGCCCCGTAGGTGTTCCAAAGTTTGTTCTTTGCTGGGAGAAAAATTAGATGGTGGCAAAATATTTATGTAATCAGCTCCCATAGATTCCCAAAGTTTGGCACGCTCGATTGCAAGTTCCATTGAATGATCTGCAACAGATGCAATCACTTTCAGAGATGAACCATCTTTTTCTTCCATCAGCGCTGTAAGTATTTGAATTCGTTCTGGATCCGTAAGTTTTATATTTTCCGAAGCCACACCAAAAATCATTACTTGTTCTGTTTTTAGTGAGATTATCCAGCGAACCACATTGCGAAAACTAGGTAAATCAACTTCTCCATCGGCGGTAAAAGGCAGTGCAAGTACTGGACAAACGCCTTGAATTGCCATTACCCAAGGGTACTAGAACAAATTACTACTATATTATCTACAGTATTGAACGAAGAGCATGGGAGATACATAGTGAGAAGTTCTGCATGGTTTGGTGGTAACGACCGAGATTCTTACATTCACCGTGCATGGATGCGCCGCGGTTACCCAGATACTGCCTTCACTGGTAAACAACCGCAGATTGCAATAATAAATACCGCCTCAGATCTTTCACCATGTAATGCGCACCTCAATGAAATTGCACAGAGTGTAAAAGATGGAATTTGGGCAGCTGGCGGAGTTCCTTATAACTTGCCAATGATCTCTCCCGGCGAATCAAATGTACGCCCCACTGCAATGCTCTACCGAAATATTGCTGCAATGGCTACTGAAGAGATGATTCGCGCTAATCCAGTAGATGGTGTTGTTCTCTTGGGTGGTTGCGATAAAACAATTCCAGCACTTCTTATGGGTGCAGCATCTGTAAATCTTCCAGCGATTGTAATTTCAGGTGGGCCTATGCTCAATGGAACTTTCCGTGGAAATATTCTTGGTTGCGGAACCGATGTATGGAAATTTTCCGAAGATGTTCGTGCAGGAAAAATGTCACAAGAAGATTTCAATGCATCAGAAAAATCAATGATTCGCAGTAAGGGACATTGCAACACAATGGGCACAGCGTCAACTATGGGGAGCATGGCCGAAGCTCTTGGAATGACTTTGCCTGGTTTAGCTGGAACTCCAGCAGCCGATAGTCGTCTACTTGAAATGTCCCATCTAACTGGACGCAGAATTGTTGAAATGGTCTACGAAGATCTCAAGCCTTCCGATGTTATGACGCGTGGATCATTTGTAAATGCAATCGTTGCATTAGCAGCAATTGGTGGTTCAACAAATGCTGTTGTGCACTTACTTGCAATTGCTGGACGCCTTGGTGTTGATCTGACTCTCGATGATTTTGATGAGATTGGTTCGCACATTCCATTATTAGTGAATTTACAGCCAGCAGGTAAGCACCTTATGGAAGATCTTTTCCGTGCAGGTGGATTGCGTGCAGTTCTCAATGAAGTAAAGGCGAGCCTGGATCACAATGCAATCAATGTAACTGGAAAGCCACTTGTTGATTCACTGCAAGGTGTTGAAATATTTGATGAAGATGTTATTTCTAGATTGCAGACACCGCTGCAAAAGGATGCTGGAATTGCAATTCTTTACGGCAACCTTGCACCTCTTGGCGCAGTAATAAAGCCAGCAGCAGCTAGTCCTTCACTATTGCAACATCGCGGTCCTGCAGTTGTATTTGAAAGTATCGAAGATTTTCATACTCGAATCGACGATCCAGAACTCGATGTTACAAAGGATTCAGTTCTTGTACTTCGCGGATGTGGACCTAAGGGCTATCCAGGAATGCCAGAAGTTTCAAATATGGCAATTCCCAAGAAATTACTTGAACAAGGCATTACAGATCTGGTTCGTATTTGCGATGGCCGTATGAGTGGAACTGCTTACGGAACAGTTATTTTGCATGTTGCACCAGAAGCTGCAGCTGGTGGTCCACTCGGACTCATCAAGACTGGCGACATAATTATTTTGGATGTTGAGGCGCGAAAGATTTCAGTTGATATATCCGATGAAGAATTAGCATCACGCGCACTTCCTGCAAGTACAAGTGATGCATTTGCATCTCCTGCTCGCGGTTGGGAACGTGTTTATATCGACCACGTACAACAAGCTAACTTAGGTGCCGATCTCGATTTTCTAATCGGAAAGAGCGGCGCACCAATTCCTCGTGAATCGCATTAATGATGAGCGCTGAAGAGAAGAAATCAGGTCGTGTTTACGATGTAGAGCCTTCACAGCTCTATGCCGAATTTATGAAGACAGGGTGGACGCCATCATCGCTTCACGGAATTACACCTGATGATGTTGCGACATATGCATTTTCGCGCCGCCAAGCACTTTCGCAAGCTTTTCCTAAATTACGTTTGATTTTGCCTTCGGGTAATTACAAAGTGCGTAGTAATGACACTGATTATCTTTACCGCCCGCATTCGGCTTTTGCTTACTACACAGGCGTGCAAGGTGTTGAAGCAACAGCAGATGCAGTTCTTGTGATGGAACCCAATGGCGACTCACACGATGCAATTCTCTTTATAAATCCACGCTCTACTCGCGATACCGATGCATTCTATAAAGATGCGCGTTACGGAGAACTTTGGGTAGGGCGACGTTTCACTCTTGAAGAAGCGCAAGCGCGTTATCAAATCACAACTCGCAAGATTGCAGAACTGGAAACTTTCTTAGCTAAAGATAAAGGCGCACTAGTTATTCGAGATCAAGATAAGTTAGTTGATTCACTTATCAAGAAGAGCGCTAAAGATGAAGAGTTAGCTAATTTCACTTCGGTGCATCGCCTCATTAAAGATGATTATGAAATCAAAGAGATGCAGAGAGCAGTTGATGCAACACATTCGGGGTTTAGCGACATTATTCGTGCACTCCCCGCTGCAGTTGCAACGCCACGTGGAGAACGTGTTGTAGAAGCGGCTTTTTATGGTCGCGCACGAATTGAAGGTAACGATCTTGGTTACAACACAATTGCTGCCGCCGGCTCGCATGCATGTGTATTGCACTGGACTCGCAATGATGGCGCAGTTCGAAATGGCGAACTCATTCTTGTCGATGCAGGTATTGAAATGGATTCGTATTACACAGCCGACATCACACGCACACTTCCGGTAAGTGGCAAGTTTTCTCCCGCACAACGCGCGCTCTATATGTTGGTCTATGAAGCACAGAAAGCTGGCTTCGCTGCAGTAAAAGCAGGCGCTGATTTTCTAGATATGAATCGTGCTTGTCATCGCGTACTTGCTCAAGGTTTACATGATTTAGGTGTGCTTAGTGTCAGTGTTGAAGAATCGATGCAGCCAGAGATTGGTCTGCATCGCAGATGGACACTTCACGGTGTTAGCCACATGCTCGGGTTGGATGTTCATGATTGCGCACAAGCGCGTAAAGATCAGTACACCGAAGCGAAGCTACGTGCAGGAATGATTCTTACGGTCGAACCTGGCCTTTATATTCAGCCTGATGACGAACTATTCCCGCCAGAATTTAGAGGTATCGGAATTCGAATAGAAGATGATGTATTAGTTACTGAAGATGGTTGTATAAATCTGAGTGAAAATATTCCACGTCATCCTGATGCGATCGAAGCGTGGATGGAATCTCTACGCTAGTTGAAGTCCGCACCAAGCAGCGAGTAAGCCAAAACCAAGTGAGAGAACTAAGTTTGTGCTTGCTTCTTTATAGCGCTTGAGTTCAAAAGCTAAATAGATATCGAGCATAAATGTGGACCATGTTGTAAATGCGCCAGCAAAGCCAATAGCTAATAGATCATGGGTGTGTTCACTGCTATTGAAAGTGCGGCCAAGCAGGAATGAACCGAGAATATTTACAAGAAAAATTCCGTAAGGTTTAGTGGAAAATCTTCTAATGTATTGATCTATCGCAAAGCGTGCTGGTGCACCAATGGCTGCGCCAAGAATTACATATAACGTATTCATCCGCGCACCGGAATAACTTTGCGGGCAAGTGGCAAAACAACTATTACGATAATCAATGAGGCAATAATATTTTCTGCTAAGAAGAGCGCCCCGCCATCATGTGGCTCAAGTGATTGCGCAGTTACAGCTGAAAAAGTTGTAAGGCCTGCACAAAATCCAGGTAACAATAAATGGCGAAGTTCGGTGATTCCGCGGCGCTCCATAAGAACAAGCAGTGCTGATGCAAGTGCTACACCAACCATATTTGCAACGAGTGTTCCAGTGCGATCATCAGGAATTATTAAGCCCAGTGAATATCGAACCAGTGTTCCAAAAATTCCACCGATTGAAACAAGTGCGAGCGATTTCAGAAAGGTAGCGCTTTCTTATAGAGGCGACTCAAAACACCTGTAACGAGACTGATGATGAGTGATGCTAGAAGAGCTGAACCAAAACCTGTGACATCTAGTTTTTCGCTCCAACGAGCGGTCAATGAAAGCATCGCCGCATTGATAATAAAGAGGAAAAGACCAAAAGAAATAATTGTCGCAGGTAGTGTCAGAATCTTGAGAATAGATCCGAGGATTGCATTGATAAGCCCAAAGAGAAGTGCAACCCACAAATAAGTTGTAAAACCGCCATTGACGCTAATTCCGGGCACAATCGAAGTTGCAACCCAGAAGGCAACTGCGAGGGCAAGCCAACGCAGAATCAATTTCATGTTCTAAACAATACCCTCACGCTTGCGAATCTTGGAACCTAACCAGCGAATTGGATCATATTTTTCATCAACAACGCGCTCCTTCATAGGGATAATCGCGTTATCTGTAATTCGAATATGTTCTGGGCATACCTCGGTACAGCATTTTGTGATGTTACACATTCCTAGGCCATGCTCTTCTTGCGCTGTTTTCTTGCGGTTTTTTAGAATATCGAGCGGGTGCATATCTAATTCAGCGATGCGAATAAAGAAACGTGGTCCTGCAAAGGATTTCTTATTCTCTTCATGATCGCGAATAACGTGACAAGTGTTTTGACACAAGAAACATTCGATGCACTTACGGAATTCTTGACTGCGCTCAACATCTACTTGTTCCATGCGTGCTTCACCAGGCTTGAGATGCGCGGGAGGTGCATATGCAGGAATTTCCATTGCTTTCTTGTAATTGAAAGAAACATCAGTTACTAGATCTTTGATCACTGGAAATGCGCGAAGT
Source organism: uncultured Actinomycetes bacterium (assembly GCA_903858325.1). Taxonomy (GTDB): domain Bacteria; phylum Actinomycetota; class Actinomycetes; order Nanopelagicales; family Nanopelagicaceae; genus Planktophila. The sequence goes on along the minus strand of CAIOIJ010000077.1, from coordinate 9,287 downwards.
GGAGTAACCGTGATGGTTTCTTCATCGCCATAAGCAGAAACTTGTGTCATACATGCAAGACGTGGCTTACCGTTGATCTCCATCGAACAAGAGCCGCACTTACCGGCTTTGCAATTCCAGCGAACCGCAAGGTCTCCCATTTGAGTTGCTTGGACACGGTGAATTACATCGAGGACAACTTCGCCTTCGTTAGCTTCTACAACAACATCTTGTAGACCACCATTAGTTGAATCGCCTCTCCAGATTCGAAGATTTAGTTTGCGTGCCATTAGTTGGATCCGCCTTTCGCAATTTCTTCTGATGTCATGTATTTCTCGAGTTCGTGTACATCAAAGAGGTCAAAGAGCTCTTTAGGAATTGGTGGAAGTGCTTGTGCTTTGACGCTGACTTTATCGCCATCGAAACTAGAGATGTGGTTTACCTGACGCCACTTGTTATTCATGCCTGGGAAATCATCGCGTGTGTGACCACCGCGAGATTCTTCACGCAAGATTGCTGACTTTGCTGTGCTCTCGGCAACTAACAACATATTGTCGAGATCGAAAGCTAAGTGGAAGCCGGGATTGAATTTGCGATCTCCGCTCACTGCAATATTTGCACTGCGTGCACGGATTGCAGCAATTTTTTCGATTGCATCTTTGAGTTCAGAACCAGTACGGATAATTCCTACCAAGTTATGCGTTACTTCTTGAAGTTCGGCGTGGAGAGAATAAGCATTCTCACCGCCTGTGCGACTAAATGGTGCTTCAATGCGCGCAGCTGCAGCTTTTACAGATGCATCGCTCACTGGATTTTCACCATTCTTCTTTGCATATTCAGATGCGCCCATACCTGCGCGACGCCCGAATACCAAGAGATCAGAGAGTGAGTTACCGCCGAGTCGATTTGAACCGTGCATTCCACCTGCAACTTCACCTGCTGCAAATAATCCTGGAACACCAATTGCTGCTGCAGTATCTGGCTCTACTTCAACGCCACCCATTACATAGTGACATGTTGGGCCAACTTCCATTGGCTCCTTCGTAATGTCTACACCAGCTAATTCGTAGAACTGGTGCCACATAGATGGAAGACGCTTCTTAATAACTTCTGCAGATAAACGTTTTGATACATCGAGGAATACTCCACCATGTTCAGTTCCGCGTCCCGCTTTTACTTCGGAGTTAATTGCGCGAGCAACTTCGTCACGAGGCAATAGTTCTGGTGGGCGGCGATTATTATCTTGATCTAAATACCAGCGATCTGCTTCTGCTTCGTTGTCAGCATAAATATTCTTGAAAACTTCTGGAATATATTTGAACATAAAGCGTTCGCCAGCTGTGTTGGTAAGAATTCCACCTTCACCACGAACAGATTCAGTTACAAGAATTCCTCGCACAGATGGTGGCCAAACCATTCCGGTTGGGTGGAATTGCAAGAATTCCATATCTACAAGATTTGCACCTGTTTTGAGAGCAAGTGCATGGCCATCGCCAGTACCTTCCCAAGAGTTAGATGTAATTTTGAAAGTCTTACCGACTCCGCCGGTTGCGATAATTACAGATTTAGCTTCGAAGAGAACTTCGCTTCCGCTCTCGCGCCAATAACCGTAGACGCCAGCAACTTTTCCATTCTCTTTAATAATTTCAGTAACTGTAAGTTCTGCAAATACTTTGATGTGGCTTTCGGCGTTGCCATTATCGCGAGCATCTTGTTGTTGTAGCGCAACGATGCGTTGTTGCATCGTGCGAATAAGTTCTAGTCCTGTGCGATCTCCAACGTGTGCAAGACGTGGGTATTCGTGTCCGCCGAAGTTACGTTGTGAAATTTTTCCTTCTTTAGTGCGATCAAAGAGCGCACCCCATACTTCTAGCTCCCAAATGCGATCTGGGGATTCTTTGGCGTGTAATTCAGCCATTCTGTAATGGTTGAGGAATTTTCCACCGCGCATTGTGTCGCGAAAGTGCACCATCCAGTTATCGCCAGAATTGACGTTACCCATTGATGCAGCTGCGCCACCTTCGGCCATAACTGTGTGAGCTTTTCCAAAGAGTGACTTACAAATAATTGCAACACTCAAGCCTGATTCGCGCGCTTCTACTGCAGCGCGAAGACCAGCGCCACCAGCGCCAATAACGACTACGTCGTACTTATATTTTTCTAAGTTTGTCATGATCGCTCTCTTTAGAAGAAGTAGAAGTTTGTCCAGGCGCCTGATGCAACTGCGCGTACATATATATCTGCAAAAGCAACACCGAACAACGAAATCCATGCAAACAATTGGTGTTGGTGATTGAGTTTAGAAGCAATGGTCCATGCTTTGTATCGCACTGGGTGTTTTGAGAAATGCTTGAGGCGACCACCGAGTGTGTGGCGACATGTGTGACATGACATTGAATAGAGCCAGAGCAACGTTGCGTTATTGAGTAGCACAAGAGTTCCAACGCTCATATGTCCCCATTGGCCTTCAGTATTTTTGAAAGCGAGGAATGCATCAATTGTTAGAAGAACATTGAATACAAGTCCTGCATAGAAGAACCAACGGTGACCGTTCTGCAAAATTAGTGGTGCTTTAGTCTCGCCTGTGTATTTTTCATGTGGCTCTGCAACTGCACAAGCAGGTGGTGACATCCAGAAAGCACGGTAGTAAGCCTTGCGATAGTAATAACAAGTCATGCGGAAACCGAGTGGGAAGATCAAAATAAATAGTGATGGCGAGATTCCGATGCCGAAATATTTATTATTAAAAGGTTGACCTAGTAAAGAGGTGCCTTCGATACATGAATTTGATAAACATGGTGAATAGAAAGGTGAGATCAAAGGTTCAGCAAAGTAATATTTATTTTCGAAAGCTCTAAAAGTTGCATAGATAATAAAACTAAAGAGAACACCAAATGTAATTGCTGGTTGAACCCAATATTTATCGGTGCGCAGCGTGCGCTCTTTTATCTTTGCCCTCGTTGGTGAAAATACACCTGACATAAATCAGCCCCTTTGGTAATTCCTAAGGCGACAGTCTCCTCTCAGTAAGAAAGGAGCGCTAGATATCACTTCACTTGGCGGCTATGAAGTCAGCCACAAAAGAGAAAAAAATGGCGGAGGGCGTGGGATTTGAACCCACGAAACTTTCGTTTGCCGGTTTTCAAGACCGGTGCACTCGGCCGCTATGCGAGCCCTCCGTGGGAGAGGTTACCCGAGAATCACGAGAGTTGAAAATTGAGGATTGGATTATGCAGGAAGTTCGAGTAATTCCTCGATGATAATCGCAACACCATCTTCTGTATGCGGGCGAGCAATTCCTTTTGCATGTTTTGCACCATCGGGATGGCCATCGGCCATTGCATATGAACGGCCGCACCATTGCAACATTGAAAAATCATTTGGGTTATCACCAAAAGAAACACAATCTTGCGCATCAATGTTGAGGCGGGCTGCCATTTTCGAAAGTGTTGCACCTTTTGAAACATTGAGTGCCGATATTTCCAATAAAGAATCGTGCGGATTTGAATGCGTAACAGTTACTAAACCTTCAAGTTCTTTAGTTGCAATAGTAAGCATCTCATCGGATGTGAGTTCTTGATCAGAACAGCGCGCTAACATTTTGAGTGCAGGCGAACTAATAATTTCTTCAATTTTATTAACACCGATGTTATCTATGCCGACATCCCAGCGAGGTACATAAATCTTTTCGCGGTGGAAATAGTTATGTGATTCGACTGCAAAAGAAATTTGTGGAATTGCTTTGCGTAAACGTGTAACTGTTTCAAGTTGTGCATCTACTGGCATAAGCCATTCTTCTAATACTTTTGCATTTTGAAGATCGTAAAGCATTGCACCATTGCCACATATTGCTTTTCCGATACCAAATGCTTCTTTGATTTCTGGCATCCAGCGTGGTGGTCGCCCTGTTACAAAAAAGATTTCGATTCCCATTGAATGCGCACGGCGAAAAGCATCAATTGTGCGCTGAGTTATCTCGCCGTAATGTGCAACTACGGTTCCATCTAAATCGGTCGCAATCAGTTTGGGGCGTCTACTCACACCAACTCAAATCGTTCTGTTCCTAAGAATGGTTGTAGTGCTTTTGGAACATTGACGCTTCCATCTGCATTTTGGTGATTCTCAAGAATCGCAACAATCATGCGAGGAATCGCAACAAGGGTTCCGTTGAGAGTAGCAACTGCTTTTGTGCCATCACTATCTTTGAAGCGAATATTGAGACGGCGTGCTTGAAATTCTGCGCAGTTCGAAGTGCTTGTGACTTCGCGGTATGCCTTTTGTGTAGGTATCCAAGCTTCGATATCGAATTTACGATTAGCGCTAGAGCCCAGGTCACCCGATGCAACATCGATAACTCTGTATGGGATCTCCATCGCATTGAGAAAATCCTTCTCCCATTGCAATAAACGCTTGTGTTCTTCCAGTGCTTGATCTGGATGACAGAAAGAGAACATTTCAACTTTATCGAATTGATGAACGCGAATAATTCCGCGCGTATCTTTTCCATATGTTCCAGCTTCGCGGCGGAAACAAGTTGAATATCCCGCATAACGCAGTGGTAATTTTTCTACAGGTAAAACTTCGTCCATGTGATAAGCAGCAAGTGGAACTTCACTTGTTCCAACTAAATACATTCCATCTTTTTCTAAATGATAAACATTCTCTGCAGCTTGCCCAAGAAATCCTGTGCCTTCCATTGCTGGAGGATTTACTAACACGGGCGGAATTACAGGTGTGAAACCTGCTTTGACCGCAGATGAGATTGCATAATTTACAAGTGCAAATTCGAGTAATGCGCCAACACCTGTGAGGTAATACGAGCGAGATCCAGAAACTTTTGCACCGCGTTCTGTATCAATTGCGCCAAGTAATTTTCCTAATTCAACATGATCTTTTGGTTCGAACTCTGCAAATTCGCGAGGTGTTCCAACATGCTCAATAACAACAAAATCTTCTTCTTTACCAATAGGTGCATTGGGATCTAAAACATTTGAAAGTAGTAGTGCAACTGCCTGTGTTTGGCTCTCTACTTCCGCTCTTTTTGTATCAGCGCTTTTCACTCGAGTCGCTAAATCTTTAGCGCTTTCTAATAACTTTGCTTTTTCGTCACCTTTTGCAGCGCCAACTGATTTAGATAGTGTGTTTTGTTCTGCGCGTAATAATTCGAATTCATTGATTGCTTCACGGCGTTTTTCGTCGAGTGCAATCACTTGATCAACAAGAGTTACATCTTCGCCGCGACCTTTTTGTGAAGCGCGAACTACATCAGGATTCTCACGTAAGAATTTGATGTCGATCATTTACTTGACCTTTTCTCGCGGGTACGAACCTAGAAAACGAATATCTTCACAGCGTTGGCGAAGGCTGGCTACCGCTTCAGCAACTGGTGCATCATTGATATGGCCTTCGACATCAATAATGAAATGGTAATGCCCGAGTTCGCGTCCTGTGGGACGACTCTGAATAAAAGTTAGGTTGACTTCGCGTTTAGCAAACTCGGTCAGAATTTCTAGCAAAGCTCCCGCATGGTCGATAGCGATAAAGATTGCCATTGATGTGCGATCGAAACCGGTGCGGGGTGGGATGGTTCCTGGTTTAGATACAAGTACAAAGCGAGTAATTGCCCCATCGTTATCGCCAATGTTGTCGGCGATGATTGTTAGTCCGTAATGCGCTGCCGCAACTGGTGCTGCAATGGCGGCATCAAACTCACCACGTGAAATAGCTTCTGCCGCGGCTGCAGTAGAAGCTGTTGGGATCACTTCGGCATTTGGATAATTGAGTGCGACATATGTGCGACATTGAGATTCGGCGTGAGGGTGTGTGGCAATTCTTTTAATATCAGTTGTGCCGTGTTTGACCATAAGCGCAAAAGAAACTGGCAATGTAACTTCGCCAACAATCGTTAGTGGTTCACCTGTTGCTAATTCATCGAGTGTTCGAGCGACAACACCTTCGACTGAATTTTCAATTGGGACTAGGGCAAAGTGCGCATGACCTTCGCGGACAGAATTGAGGGCAGCGGTCACATTTGCGTAAGGCTTGAGTGAATCATTTGCAGATGTGATTTTTTTGAGCGCGGCCTCAGTGAAGGTGCCCTTTGGTCCTAAGTATCCGTATGTTCCCACTGACTAATGATACCCGAGTACATCACGTGCACGTGACGGGGTATTTGTAATTAGTACTTCGACCTTATTGCGCTCACAAAATTGAATATCTTCATCTTTATCGACTGTCCATACAAATAATTCTCTTGAATCACTCTGATATGAAGGATCTTCTCTCAACATATTGATATTTGGTCCAAGCGCTTTTGCTGATGAAAAACGTCGCATAAGCCGCGAATGGCTTGGGTGTAGCAATGCCACAGTATTTTGATTTGGTGCATGCTTCTTGATTTGTTCGATTGCTAACCAGGAAAAAGACATTATTGAAATCTTAGAATCAAACTTTTCTTGTGAAATTAATTCAAGAACGGCTCTTTCAATCTTGTTCGCAGTTGGCACTGGGTGTTTAGTCTCTATTGCCAATTCCTTTTTATTGTTATTGGCAAGCACTAAGAGTTCTTCAAGGGTGAGTAGTTCTGGGTATTCCCTGCGAATCTGCGCGAACCTCAATTCAGCAATCCTGCCCGCTACCCCCGCGCATCGCACTAAATCAGCGTCATGCCAGAGCACGGCAACATTGTCTTTAGTTAATCGGACATCGCATTCGAAACCGTCGGCGCCTTGATCTATTGCGCCTTTATATGCGCGCAAAGTGTGCTCGGGAAAATCTTTAGATGCTCCCCGGTGGGCGTAGATTTTCATATGCAAGATTAGCACCGTTAGGCTTACCTCTATGAGTAGAACAGGTGCGCAATACTTTTTTGAAAATTCCGCGCGTTCTGTCCTCGGACTTATTAGAGAAGGTAATGAAGATTCGGGATTTATTTCTGGGAAACTAATTGCTGTGGCCGATGGCATGGGTGGTCACGCAGGTGGCGAAGTTGCATCACGGATTGCAATCAAAACTTTGGCTTCGTTAGCACCAATGCTTTCTAGTTCTGATATTGATTCTGACTCTATAGAAGATCTTTTGCAAAATTCTTTACACACGATTGATAGTGAGATCGGTGAGCATGCGCGTGAGGCAATTGAAGTTCGTGGCATGGGAACAACGCTGACTGCGCTATTGATTTACGGTGACAAAGTTGCGCTTTTACATGTTGGTGATTCACGTGCATATAGATTGCGTGGAAATGATTTAGAGCAACTTAGTTGCGACCATACAGTGATCCAAGAATTGCTAGATCAAGGCGCAATTACTCCTGCCGATGTTCATGATCACCCTCAACGTTCAGTACTGACGCAAGCATTAATGGGTGATGGAAATGTAACGCCGGTCTTGCAAATTTATGAAATAAACGAAGGTGATCGATTTATTCTGTGTAGTGATGGTTTATCTAATGTTCTCACTGATAAAGAGATGAAATCACTCCTTAAAAAGAATTCTGCCGAAGATTCGATCACGGCTTTGATAGATGCTACATATATCAATGGTGCACCAGACAATGTTTCTATCGTTATTGCAGATGTAGTCACAACTAATTCGTCATCTCAATCATTTATTGGTGCCGCATCATGATGAATACAACTTTAGGTGGGCGTTATGTACTAGGAGAGATGATTGGAACTGGTGGTATGGCCGATGTTTATCGCGCCCACGACCAGCGTCTTGCTCGCGAAGTTGCAGTAAAAGTTTTACGTAGCGACTTAGCGCGAGATCCATCATTTGTCGCTCGCTTTCGCAAGGAAGCTTTTGCAGCAGCCGGGTTGAATCACCCAGGAATTGTCGCGGTCTATGACTCTGGAGAAGAGCCGGCGCCGTACATAGTTATGGAATTAGTCTCTGGACATACTTTGCGAGAATTAATTCACCGTGGAGAGCGTTTACCGCTTGCGCGTGCTTTAGAAATCGGCGAAGGAATTCTTGCCGCATTGGAATATTCACATGAACGTGGAATTGTGCACCGCGATATAAAGCCAGCCAACATCATGATTACAGATCAAGGTGATGTAAAGGTGATGGATTTTGGAATTGCTCGCGCCCTTGATGATCTAGGAGCAACCCTTACTAGTACGTGGAATATTGTTGGTACTGCGCAGTATTTATCACCCGAACAAGCACTCGGTGAAATCGCAGATGCTCGCTCTGATATTTATTCCACGGGTTGTTTGTTATATGAAGTTCTTACGGGACAGCCGCCTTTCACGGGCGATACTCCTGTATCAATTGCTTACCAACATGTTTCTGGTCAATTAGTGCTTCCTAGTAAAATTGCGCCAACACTTCCCGAAGGCATAGACATACTTTTATCAGTTGCCTTGGCAAAGAAAGCCGAAGATAGATACCAGTCGGCAGGCCTTATGTTGGATGATTTATTCAAAATTCATTCAGGCGAAACAGTTACTACCAAGATGCTCAAGAAGCCACTTAATCGACGAACACTTTTTAGTGTTATTGGCGCTGCGGTTTTGGTATTTGCAGTAGCTGGCGCAGGGCTTATTGCTTCACGCCCTGGTGCACCTTCAGTTGGAAATGAAATACCTAATGTTGTTGGTCTTACTGAACCTGCTGCGCGTGCTTTGCTCACTGAGTACGTTGTTACGATTACACGAGCTCATGATTCGCGCATTCCTAAAGATCGTGTTGCTAGCCAAATTCCTTTAGCAACTTCGCGTGCAAAATCCGGTTCTGGTGTTGTTCTCACAATCTCCGATGGCCCAGGTGATTCTGTCGTCCCCACCGATTTAGTTGGTTTATCTCTGCAAGATGCGCGCGCATCACTTACTGCAGCTGGTTTGGTTGTCTCACTCACCGAGGCGATTCCTTCGGATGCAGTACAGGGAACCGTCTTGAAAGTTACTCCGGAACCAGGTTCAACAATTACCGCTGGTAGTGGTGTTGTATTACAAATTGCTAGCGGAGAAGTTGAAGTTCCAAACCTTATTGGTATTGATGGAATTCAAGCGAAAACTTTATTAGTGCAAGCAGGCTTCCTTATCAATGAGCTTGAAGCTAATGATCCAAGTCAGCCAGCAGGAGTTGTTATTCGTCAAGCGCCCGATGGTGGAACTACACAAACAATTGGTAAATCCGTAACAATTACAATAAATAAAACGCCCTAATTATTTCTTGCCTACAACTGGTGATAAACCAATAGATTTATTGAGAGCATTTTTATCACCGCATTGTGTAAGCCAATTTGCCAACATCAGGTGGCCATGTTCTGTAAGCACTGATTCTGGATGAAACTGCACGCCTTC
>CAIOIJ010000076.1 GCA_903858325.1 uncultured Actinomycetes bacterium | reverse complement strand
TCACAATTCACGCATCTGCGGCCTATGCAACAGACCTCGAATTCTCAGTTGTTTACAGCCTTTCGAGCGCAGGTTTGCACTGGCAGATCAATGCAAAAAATATCGGCAAAATTGCAGCGCCATATGGAGTATCTGTCCATCCTTATTTGATGGCTGAAGCTGGTGTAAAAAATGATGCTTGCACGCTGACTCTCAAATCTAGTAAGTACATGAGCGTAGATGCCGAGCGCCTATTGCCAACAGGTGTGAAAAGCGTTGAAGAAGCTAATTTTGATTTTCGTAACGGTCGCGTTATTGGTGATCAATTTATTGATCATGCGTTTATTTTAGATGATCGCACAGCGCGTATTGAACTTCGCGGACCATCAGGAAAGGGCTCATGGCTTTCATCTGATGAAAATGCAAAGTGGTGTCAGATCCATACATCCGATCGCGATGGCGGCGCAGGAAGCCGTATGCAATTAGCGGTGGAACCTATGACATGCGCAGTTGATGCTTTCAATAGCAAAGAAGATGTTATTGAGTTAGCACCCGGTGCATCACATTCAATGTGGTGGAAGATCGGCGCTCTCTAAAAACTAGCGGTGGTGACGCTTAGTTTGTATTTCGCGAAAGATTTCAATAATTACTGGAATCAAACTTGCGACGATGATCAAACCAATAATCGGTAGCAAGTAAGTATCAACAGATCCCTTGAGTTTTTCACCGAGTATGTAACCAAGACCGATAACAACCTCTGTCCAAATGACGGCGCCAATGACATTCCACATGAAAAACTTGCGCGCAGGGATTCCAACGATTCCGCATAATGGGTTTATCAGTGTGCGAACAAATGGAACAAAGCGTGCCAAGATAATTGCGCGACCTGTGCCATATTTGCGCAACCATTTTTCTGTTGCAGCAACGCGTGCATGATTGAAGAAACGGCCATCGGGGCGATCAAATAACTTGCGGCCATATTTTGCGCCAGTCCAGTGACCGACTTGCGAACCTACGATCGCGGCAATCGGTGCTCCAATAAATAGTCCAGGAACCGAAAGGTGCGCTCCGTTCAAGAGTGCAGCGGCAGAGCCTGAGGCTGCAACGCCGGCAACAAAGAGAAGTGAATCGCCGGGGAAGATCAGCCCGACCAATAAGCCAGTTTCGGCGAAGAGGATCCCAAGGATTCCAGCCAGGCCAAGGTCGGCCACGATTGAGTTGGCATCGAACAAGGTTGAAATATTCATAGGGGATGAGGCTACCCGCCAAGAGGCTGGGGCGTAAGCGGGATTGCACTCTTATAGATGTAATAGATATGTGTATTTGTATTTCTAGGGGGGTCTGTGCGTAGACTCCTGCTCATCTTCGCGCCCACCCTCGTCACGGCGCCCTGACTCTCCAACGGAGGAGACCCATGAGAGCATCAAGCTCCCTTTCGAATGTGCAAGTTACAGGTACAAATCTGACATATGTTTACATCGTTTTAGCGATCTCACTTGGCGCGCTCGCAATTGCATGGGCGCTACGTGCTCAGGTGTTGGCAGCCAATGAAGGCACAGCCAAGATGAAAGAGATTGCAGAAGCAGTTCAAGAAGGCGCGGCGGCATATCTTGCTCGCCAGTTCCGCACTCTTTCCTATTTTGTTGGAATCGTTTTCGTTCTTCTCTTCGCACTTCCAGGTGATTCCGAAATTCGTATCGGTCGCTCAATCTTCTTCCTACTTGGCGCAGCCTTTAGCGCACTCGTTGGATACAACGGTATGTGGCTTGCAGTTCGCGCAAATGTTCGCGTTGCAGAAGCTGCTCGTCAGAAGGATGGCGAAAAAGCTGTTCAGATCGCTTTCCGTACAGGTGGCGTTGTTGGTATGACAACTGTTGGCCTCGGACTCGTCGGTGCATCACTTGTTGTGATTATCTATCGCGAAAATGCACCATCTGTTCTTGAAGGTTTTGGTTTTGGTGCTGCAATGCTCGCGATGTTTATGCGCGTTGGTGGCGGCATCTTTACAAAGGCTGCAGATGTTGGAGCAGACCTTGTTG
>CAIOIJ010000075.1 GCA_903858325.1 uncultured Actinomycetes bacterium | reverse complement strand
GAAATCACCGACTGCAATTTCTTGCAGACCGAGGTGGTTATGCCAACGAGGTTGGTGAGTGCTGAGATGTCACCAGATTGCTCTGGTGCAGTGGGAATCTTACCCGAGCTTTGAGCGTGAAAAATCCACCCTTTATGCGCGAGGGTGGGCTTGCTTGAAGGCCTTTTGCAATCTCTCTGTCGATACATGGGTATAAATCTGAGTAGTTGCAAGGGATGCATGGCCCAAAATTTCCTGGACAGTTCGAAGATCTGCCCCTCCCTCAAGTAAGTGCGTTGCAGCTGAATGGCGGAGTGCGTGCGGGCCCATTCGCTCTATTCCTTCAATTGCCTCAAGTGCTTTATAAACAACTGTACGAACTGTGCGCTGATCAATTCTTTTTCCGCGAGCACCGAGAAATACTGCATCCCCTGATGTGGAATTCTTGAGTTCATCGCGACCCCTTAATAACCATTCTTTGAGTGCGCGCATTGCGGGATTTCCAATTGGGATTACGCGCTCTTTATTTCCTTTACCTAGCACGCGAATTGTTTGTCGGTCATAATCAATATCAAGAAAATTCAAACCACAAAGTTCGCCAACGCGAGCACCGCTGGCATAAAGAATTTCAACCATCGCACAGTCACGAATCGACAATGGTGTTTCTTCCTCTGCTACTCGAGTCGCCAGAGAGTCCATAGCCTCTTTAGCGCCTTCCATAGTCAAAACATCTGGCAATGTGCGATGGCCCTTAGGAGTTGCAAGTGTGGAACCAACATCGGTGGGAATGTAATTATTTTTATTAGCCCACTTAGTAAATAGCCGTATAGATACTGCGCGACGCGAAAGTGATGTACGTGCTCCCCCTTTGACTTGCTGATTAGCAAGCCACGAACGCAGATGTAATAGCGTCAATTGTGAAAAATCTGCCAGACCTAATGTTTCTAGATGCGTAATGAGACTTTCAAGATCACCGCAATATGCACGAATTGTGTGAACTGAAAGGTTTCGTTCTTTCTCTAGATGGCGTTGAAAAGCGAGATATACCTTCTCGAATTCGCTAGTCACGGCAAAACTTTACTCGGGTTTGCGGCCCTGACGTAGGAGGCCGAAGGTAAGTGCATCTTCGAGTGCCATTGCAGATGCAGCGATAACGTTTTCGTGAACGCCAATTGTGTTCCATTCGCCTTTGCCATCACTTGTTTCAACTAATACGCGAGTAATTGCACCAGTGCCTAAGCGGCCCTCGAGGATTCGAACTTTGTAATCGGTGAGCTCGAGCACTGATAATTCTGGATAAAGTTGCTGCAGTCCTGACCGAAGCGCAGTATCAAATGCGTTGACTGGACCATTTCCAGAACCTTCGCAAGAAATCTTTTTTCCGAGTGCAGTAACAGTTACTTCTGCCTTAGTGATGATGTTTTGATCTTCACCACGCTCTGTTGTTGTAAGCCAGTGTTCGATGGTGAAGAATTTCGGACGAGTGCCAGATAGTTCTTCAAGTAATAAAAGTTCGAATGAAGCATCCGCTGCTTCGAAAGTAAATCCGCGAGATTCCATCTCTTTGACGCGATCTACAACGCGACCAATGAGTTCGCGATCTCCCTTGAGATCAATTCCAAGTTCTTGTGACTTTAGCTCAATGGATGCGCGGCCAGCCATGTCAGAGACGAGCATTCGCATATCGTTTCCAACAGAGAGTGGATCTTCATGTTGATACAGCGAAGGATCTACTTTGATTGCGCTGGCATGCAAGCCTGCTTTATGCGCGAATGCCGAAACACCAACGTATGGCTGGCGTGCACTGGGAGTTACATTTGTTACGTCAGAGATTGCATGGGAAATTCTAAAAGCCTCGCGTAAATATTGTGGGGGCAGAACTAATTGATTTTTCTTGAGCTCAAGGTTTGCAATGATAGTTACGAGGTCGGCATTTCCTGTTCGCTCACCATATCCATTGAGAGTTCCTTGAACATGCGTTGCACCTGCTGCAATTGCCGCCATTGAGTTAGCAACTGCGCAACCAGTGTCATTGTGACAATGGATTCCAAGTCGAGCCGAACTCGCTGATAAAACATCGTGGACTACTTGCGAGAGTTCATCGGGCAACATTCCACCATTGGTGTCGCAGAGTGCAATGACATCGGCGCCTGACTCTGCAGCAACACGTACAACTTCTAAAGCATAGGCACGGTTATTGCGATAGCCATCAAAGAAGTGCTCTGCATCAAGAAATACTCGCTGACCTTCGGCGATCAGGTGCGTTACTGAATCGCGAATCATTGCCAGGTTTTCATCCAGCGTTGTTTTGAGTGCAAGATCAACGTGGCGATCAAATGATTTAGCAACAAGTGTTACGGCAGGTGCACCAGAATCGCGAAGTGCGCCCAGAAGAACATCATCTGCTGCTTTCACATTAGGGCGACGTGTTGCACCGAATGCTACAAAAGTTGCATTCTTGAGAACTAACTCTTTCTTAGCGCGCGCAAAGAATTCAGTATCTTTTGGATTAGCTCCTGGCCATCCACCTTCGATAAAACCAACACCGAGATCATCTAAATGACGCGCAATTGCTAACTTGTCATGAACAGAGAGATTGAGGCCTTCTTGTTGGGCACCGTCGCGCAGTGTTGTGTCATAGATATGGAATGAATCAGAGACCGGCATTTAGATAACCGCGTGCATCCACTTATGCGTATCTGCAATCTCCCCATGTTGTATCCCTAGAAGTGCATTACGAATCTGCATTGTAATTTTTCCAGGCTGACCATCACCTGTTACCCATGTACCCATTGTGCTCTTTGCTTGACCAACAGGTGAAACTACTGCCGCAGTTCCGCAAGCAAAAATTTCAGTAATGAGTCCGCTTGCAACTCCATCACGCCAATCATCAATACTGAGCATAGTCTCTTCGACTTTGTAACCAAGATCTGCAGCAACGCTCAAGATTGAATCGCGTGTGATGCCTGGCAATAAAGTTCCGGTGAGTTTCGGTGTCATGACAGTTGCATCGGCGCCAGAACCTTTGACGAAGTACAGGTTCATTCCGCCCATCTCTTCAATCCATTTACGTTCAATGGCATCGATCCAAACTACTTGATCGCAACCTTGCGCTGCAGCTGCTTTTTGCGCAACCAATGATGCTGCATAGTTTCCGCCGCACTTTGCTTCACCTGTGCCGCCAAGTGCTGCGCGCACATATTCAGTTGAAATCCAAACGCTGACAGCCTTAGAAGGATCAAAGTATGCGCCAACTGGTGTTGCAATAAGCATGTATAAAGCTTTATTACTTGGTCGAACGCCTAATCCCACTTCAGTTGCAAACATAAATGGTCGCAAATAAAGCGATTCGCCGACTTTATTTGGAACCCATCCGCCATCGTGGCGCACAAGAGTTTCAACTGTCTCAAGAAATAAACTCTCTGGCATTTCAGGAAGAGCTAAACGTTTTGCAGATCGCGCGAAACGCTTCGCATTAGCTTCGGGGCGAAAGAGTGCAATGCTTTTATCGGGTTGGCGATAGGCCTTCATGCCCTCGAAAATTTCTTGTCCATAATGAAAAACTGCAGTTGCAGGATCTAAAGAAATTGGGCCGTAAGGTTTTAGTTCTGGTTCGCCCCAACCGTCTTTCTCACTCCACTCACACACAACCATGTGATCTGTGTAGTACTTACCAAAGCCACCTTCAGCAACTAGTGCATCACGAGTTGCGGCATCTTTTGCATGAGGGTTGAGTGATATTTTCATTATTAGAGCGCTGCGACGAGCGCATCTCCAATTTCGCTAGTGCTGCGCTTTGCGCTTCCGCGTGCTGCTAAATCTTTAGCAACTGCGCGTTCAACATCGCGTGCAGCATCGCCAAGGCCAAGGTGGTCAAGCATCAATGCAACTGACATAACTGTGGCAGTTGGATCTGCAATTCCTTTACCGGCAATATCTGGTGCAGAACCATGCACTGGTTCAAACATTGAAGGGAATTTCTTCTCAGGGTTGATATTTCCTGAAGCAGCTAATCCGATTCCACCGCATATTGCAGCAGCGATATCAGTGAGCAAATCTCCAAAGAGATTATCTGTAACAACTACATCGAAGCGCTCTGGATTCGTCACCATAAACATTGCAGCGGCATCGGCATGAAGATACTCAGTTGTAACGCCTGGATACTCTTTTGCTATCTCGTTGAAAGTCCGAGTCCACAAATCGCCTGCATGCACGAGCACATTGTTCTTGTGAACCATCGTCAATTTCTTGCGCTCACGAACAACAGTGCGTTCGAATGCATCGCGAATTACACGTTCTACCCCGTGGCGAGTATTGATGCTCTCCTCGGTTGCAACTTCGCGCTCTGTTCCGCTTGCAAAGTTTCCACCTGAACCCGCATAAGGACCTTCAGTACCTTCGCGGACAACGATGAAATCAATGGGTGCCTTTGTCGCAAGTGGTGTCGTAATTCCTGGCATCAACTTCGCTGGGCGAAGGTTTACATAGTGATCAAATGCGAAACGCAGTTTGAGAATAATTCCACGCTCAAGCACGCCATTAGGAACACTGAAATCACCAACGGCACCAAAAAGAATGACATCGTTCTTTGCGATTTCTGCAAGTACTGCATCAGAAAGTGCTTCTCCAGTTTTGCGCCAAGAAATTGCGCCTAACTCAAATGAAGTTTTGTCGAAAGAAACGTTGTACTTCTTAGAGATAGCATCAAGGACTTTGAGACCTTCGACCACAACATCTGGGCCGATTCCATCTCCACCGATTACAGCTAACTTAAAGGTTGTCATTTGCTCTCCAACGTTACGGAGCGAACAAGTCCAGCTCCTGTTTCCTTCTCTACTGCTGCAACAAGTGCTTCGCTCACTACAGAATCAACAGTGATAGCCATAAGTGCTTCACCGCCAGCTTCGTTACGCGCTACTTGCATTCCTGCAATATTGATTCCGGCACTTCCCAAAAGATTACCGACTGCGCCAACAATGCCTGGGCGGTCTGTATAACGAAGGAAGAGCAAGTTATCTGTCGGTGGAAGATCGAGATCAAATGAATCGATCGCGATAATTTTTTCCACTTTACGAATTCCCATGAGAGTTCCATCGACGATGATTGATTTTCCATTGCTAAGTGCGCAATGCAAAGAGATCATGCTGCGATATTCAGGGCTCTCTTGATCAGAATCAACTGTCGAAGTTATTCCACGCTCTGCAGCGATTCCTGGAGCATTGACGTAAGTGATTTCTTCAGCACCTGTTGCAATGAGTGCACCTTTGAGCGCACTGACTGAAAGGATTGAAGAATCGTGGCCTGATATATCTCCACGTACATGTACATCCATGCTTACAGGCAATTCGCCAGCGAGTGCGGTTGCAATTTGTGCCATCTTCTCAACGAGTGGAAGTGATGGGCGAATATCTTCATGGATTGCTCCACCTTTGACATTGACTGCATCAGGAACTAATTCGCCGGCAAGTGCTTTGCGAACAGAGACTGCAACTGCAATTCCTGCACGTTCTTGTGCTTCATCTGTTGAAGCACCTAAGTGCGGAGTTGCAACAACTTGATCGAGCGTGAATAGCGGTGAATCAGTGCAAGGTTCGGTTGAAAAAACATCGAGTCCTGCACCAGCTACACGACCCTCAGTGATTGCATCAAAGAGTGCTGCTTCATCAAGCACTCCCCCGCGAGCAGCATTAATAATGCGTACTGACGGTTTTACCTTTTTGAGTGCGTCAACACCAATGAGGTTTGCTGTCTCTTTAGTCTTTGGCAAGTGAATCGTAATGAAATCACTAACTTTCAAAAGTTCATCGAGTTCTAGAAGTGTTACGCCAAGTTGTGCAGCGCGTGCTGGCTGAAGATATGGATCGTATGCAACAACATTCATTCCAAATGCCTGCATGCGATGTGCCACTAACTGACCAATGCGGCCAAAGCCAACGATTCCTAGAGTCTTCTCAAATAGTTCGGCGCCTGTGTACTTAGAGCGTGCCCATTTGCCATTACGAAGTGCTGCATGTGCTGGTGAAATAAAGCGCGCTGATGCGAGCAATAATGAGATTGCAAGTTCTGCAGCGCTGACGATATTTGAAGTTGGTGCATTGACAACCATGACACCTGCAGTTGTAGATGCAGGAATATCAACATTGTCTAGACCAACGCCAGCACGAGCAATAACTTTCAAACCTTTTGCAGCAGCAATTGCTTCTGCATCCATCTTGGTTGCAGAACGAATTAGTACTGCATCAACGCCTTTTGCAAGAGCTGCCAAGAGTTCGTCGCGGTTTGCGCCATCACAATGGCGAACCTCGAAATCTGGACCGAGTGCATCGAGTGTTGCAGGACTAAGTTCTTCGGCAATAAGTACGACAGGTTTACCCACGTGCTGCGCTTCCTTCTTTGTAATCGTCCTTGTTGGAATTCTTCATCCAGCTAAACATCTTGCGAAGTTCGCGTCCGACAGATTCGATTGGATGTACTTCACCTTTTGCGCGAAGTGACTTGAATTCTGGCGCGCCAGCCTCTTGATCATCAATAAAGCGCTTTGCAAATGCTCCGCTTTGAATATCGGCAAGAACTGCCTTCATATTCTCTTTTACGTGTGGATCAATAACGCGAGGACCTGAAACGTAGTCACCGAATTCGGCAGTGTCAGATACGGACCAACGCTGCTTTGCGATTCCACCTTCGTACATCAAGTCAACAATGAGCTTGAGTTCGTGTAGACATTCAAAGTAAGCAACTTCTGGTTGGTAACCAGCTTCAATCAAAGTTTCGAAGCCGTACATAACTAGTTGAGATGCTCCACCGCAGAGAACTGATTGCTCTCCGAATAGATCTGTTTCGCACTCTTCTGTAAATGTTGTGAGGATTCCACCAGCGCGAAGTCCGCCGATTCCCTTTGCATATGAAAGTGTGAGTGGCCAAGCATTACCTGTTGCATCTTGTTCTACTGCAACGATAACTGGAACTCCACGACCTGCTGAATATTCACGACGTACCAAGTGACCTGGGCCCTTTGGAGCAACCATACAAACATCAACATTTGCAGGTGGTGTGATGTAACCAAAACGAATATTGAAACCATGACCAAAGAAAAGCGCATCGCCATCTTTTAGGTTTGGAAGAATTGATTCGGTGTAAATGTGGCGTTGAACATGGTCAGGTGCCAAAATCATGATGACAGTTGCTTCTTTGACTGCATCTGCAACACTTACAACGCGAAGACCTTCAGCTTCTGCTTTCGCGCGAGATGCTGAACCATCTTTGAGACCAACACGAACATCAACTCCAGAGTCGCGCAAGCTAAGTGCGTGTGCGTGACCTTGTGAGCCGTAACCGATAATCGCGACCTTGCGACCTTGGATGATTGATAGATCTGCATCCTCTTCGTGATACATCGTTGCCACGGTTTTCTCCTTTTTATCTTTATTCGGTTGGTTGATAGTTAGTTCTGGTAATCCGCCTGAACGCCATTGGCGATCGGAATTCCTGAGGTGCTAAGGGTACGCTCTGAAAGAGTGACGCTGCCACGCTCTAAAGCGATCAAGCCCGATTGAACGAGTTCACGAATGCCAAAGCGCTCCAGTGCTGAGAGTAAATCAGCGATTTTTGCCGTATCCCCTGTCGCTTCAATAGTGATTGAAGTCGCATCTTCATCGACAATCTTTGCCTCATATGTTTCAACGACTGCTTCAACATCAAAGCGATTCTTTGGTGTTGCTGAAATTTTCACCATTAATAGTTCAGCTTGAACTGATTTGTTATCGACGACTTCAGCAATATGAATAACGTTGACCAACTTGTCGAGTTGGCGAACCACTTGTTCCAATGGATGACCTTCAACATTGATAACAATTGTCATTCGAGAAATAAGTGGATTCTCTGTTGGTCCAACTGCAAGTGAATCAATGTTGTAACCACGTCGAGAGAAAAGACCTGATACGCGTGCAAGAACACCAGGTGAGTTTTCAACGAGAACTGAAAGCGTATGTTTACTCATTAGAGCTCCTGTGAATCCCAGTCAGGCGCAAGTTCTCGCGCGATCATGATGTCATCATTAGATGTTCCTGCTGCAACCATCGGCCACACCATTGCATCGCGGAAAACTCTGAAATCAACAACGACAGGTTGATCATTGATTGACATTGCCTTCTCGATTGTTTTATCAACATCTTCTG
>CAIOIJ010000074.1 GCA_903858325.1 uncultured Actinomycetes bacterium | reverse complement strand
GGGCAAATGTATCGGCAGGAGCGCCGGTGAGCATTAATTTCATCACTCGTTCACCTTCTCGTAACCATCCATCCGCCCATTTTCTCTGGGGTAATAGCAGTATCTGCTCGTGACCACAGCAACAGCGCCACTGCCGCCAAAGCGCGTTATTACAACAAAGCCGCGATTTTCGGACAAAGTTTTTCGTGCAGTTGTTACAACTGGTGGTTTTTCTTCGCTCGTAATTCTTGGATTAATTTCACTCTTTCTTTTATATAACGGTTTAAACGTATTCAAATCTGAAGGCCTAAAATTTATAACTGGTTTTGATTGGGTAGTTCCACTTCCTGAAGAAGGATTAGCTGCGCAATACGGAATTGGCGCAATGTTGTACGGAACAGTTGTCATCGGATTAATTGCGCTCTTTTTTGGTTTCCCAATTTCAGTTGGCGCTGCGCTCTTTCTTTCTTATTACGCACCCGATTGGCTAAAGAAACCGATGGTGTTAGTTATCGACGTTATGGCCGCTATTCCATCCATCGTCTTTGGTTTATGGGGATTCTTTGTTCTCATGCCTCACGCCGAATATTGGGCGAAATTAATTCATAAGTACTTAGGCTTCATTCCTATCTTTGATATGCCAGCAAATGCATTTAGTCGTTCACCATTTATTGCAGGCCTTGTGCTTGCAATTATGATTATTCCAATTATTACTTCAATTTCTCGTGAAATTTTTGCGCAAACTCCACTTGATCGCATTCAAGCCGCATACGCACTTGGTGCTACTAAGTGGTCAATGATCAAATCAGTTGTATTCCCATACGGTCGTGGTGGTGTCGTTGGTGGCGCGATGCTCGGTCTTGGTCGCGCAATCGGTGAAACTGTTGCTGTTTACACAGTGCTCAACATTGTCTTTGATATTCGTATCGAAGTGTTGCTCAGCGCCGGTGGATCTGTGGCTTCTATGATCGTAAATAAATTTGGCGAAGCAAACCCTGAAGAGTTAAAGGCGCTTATGGCATCTGGATTCGTACTCTTCTTAGTGACTCTGCTAATAAATTTCTTGGCTAACTTCATTATTAACAGAACGGCGCGGGAATAATGAGTACAGCCACAATTCCGCGCCCATCTAAGCCATGGGGAATTAACTTTAAGCAATCAATTCCAGACATCGTTGGCGCTTTTGCAACACTGATTATTACTTACGCCATCGTGGCATACACGCCCCTCAAAGGTAAATTGGCTTTTGTTATTACATTATTAGTGGTGGCAGTAATTGCATCAGCTGCAATTTCTGGAGTCCGCAGAGACCGCAAAGCCGCCATGAACTCGATCAGCACTGTGATGATTTATGTTGCAGGAATGTTCGTTATTTTTCCACTTGGCTCAATTCTTTACGAAATTGTTAAACGAGGCATCGGTGGACTCTCATTTGGAATTTTCACCACCGATATGGCCGTTACAGCATCTGATGCCCCACTTAATGAAGGCGGATTACTTCACGCAGTTGTTGGAACGCTCTACATCGTTGTAATTGCAAGTCTCATTAGTGTTCCAATCGGTTTATTGACTGCTCTCTATCTCACTGAGATCAAGGGCAAAGCTGCTGGCACCGTTCGATTCTTCGTTCAAGCAATGAGCGGTATCCCTTCCATCGTCGCGGGACTTTTCATTTACGCTGTCTGGATGATCGCTCTGGGCAATCAATACTCAGCATTTGCAGGTGCAATGGCGCTTGCTATTTTGATGGTTCCAACCGTTGCTCGTACTTCAGAAGAAGTTCTCAAACTGATTCCAAGTGATTTGCGCGAAGCTGGTCTTGCTATGGGCGGAACTCAATGGCGCACTGTTGCAATGATTGTTGTGCCAGCAGCACAGAGCGGACTAATTACTGCAGTAATTCTTGGAATTGCCCGAGTCGCCGGTGAAACAGCCCCACTATTGCTGACTATGGGTGGTGCTGACGCACTTAATTTGAACCCATTTAATGGCAACAGCTCTGCTATTCCATTTTACGTTTGGAAGAACTTTTCACTCGGCACGGAAACTGCAGTCGCACGTGCTTGGTCTGGCGTCCTTGTCCTTATGATCATAGTTTTATTCTTTTTCTCACTAACGCGATTCTTATCAGGGCGAAAGGGTCGTTTTTAATATGTCAACTATCCAGGGAGCAAACCAAATGAGCCAAGCAAATCCTGTGCATTCCTTAGCAAATGTTGCATCCGCACATAGCGCATCAAAGGAGAGCCACCACATCGCGGGAACAGGCATAGAAGCCAAGAAAATCCACGCCTGGTTTGGTGACAAGCATGTGATCGATGATGTCTCAATCGATTTTTATCCCGGAACAGTGACCGCACTTATTGGCCCATCTGGTTGCGGAAAATCAACATTTATTCGCATTCTCAATCGAATGCACGAATTCATTCCAACGGCTGCAATGGCTGGAGAAGTTTTACTTGAAGGCAAAGATATTTACGAGCCAGGCACAGATGTTACAAAGATCAGACTTGGGATTGGCATGGTTTTCCAAAAGCCAAACCCATTTCCTTCTATGACGATAAAAGAAAACGTCCTATCTGGTCTCAAACTGGCACAACTAAAGGTTTCAAATCAATCTGAGCTCCTTGAAAGCTGTCTTGTACGCGCAGGATTGTGGAACGAAGTGAAGGATCGCCTCAATGAATACGGTGGCGCACTCTCGGGTGGTCAGCAACAGCGCTTATGTATTGCTCGTTCGCTGGCAGTTAGCCCACAGGTTTTACTTATGGATGAACCGTGTTCTGCACTCGATCCAGGATCAACTCTTCGTATTGAAGAAACCATCCGCGAACTCTCATCATCTATGACAATCATTATTGTTACTCACAATATGCAGCAGGCAGCTCGTGTTTCAGATCGCACAGGATTCTTTTTATCCGATGGTGGTCCGGGCCGCCTAATTGAGTGCTCAACCACATCGGAAATTTTCTCAAACCCTAAAGACAAGCGCACAGAGGATTACGTAACAGGTCGTTTCGGTTAATTTTATTAACCTACTGTTAACTCAACTTACACAATTCGTGTGCCTGAAAAAACCCAGAAGTTAGAGCCACGTACATACATTTACTCCACTCGTAGTACTCACATATGGAGGAATAAATGAATTCACGCAAGAGACTAGCGATCGTCGCGATTGCTACTTCTGCTCTTTTTATATCAACAACACCAGCTTTCGCTGGTACATCACTTAACGGTAGCGGCGCAACTTTCGCCCTTCCGCTAATTGATGCATGCAAAGCAGATTACGCAACAGCCTCAGGTAACAGCGTTAACTATCCAGGTGGCGGTTCAGGTAAGGGACGTACAGATTTTTCAAACAACCTAGTTGATTTTGCTGGTTCAGATGCTGCTTACACAGTAGGAGAACCTTCAAACCTAATTTACGCACCAATTTATGCAGCTCCAATTGCAATTATGTACAACTTGCCAACAGTTAAGGAGCCAATTTATTTGACTCCAGCGACTCTAGCCAAAATTTTCGGTGGATACATTACAAATTGGAATGATGCTGCGATTGCAGCAGATAACGAGCGCACAGTAAAGACTCCTATCTATCAAACAAAGAAAGTTACAACAACAAATAAGGGTAAGAAAGTTACAAAGACTGTTCCTGTAACTGACGCGAGTGGTAAGGCTGTAATCAAGTCTTATTCAACTAAGACTGTGAACATCGACTTGCCTAAGCAAGACATAACTGTCTGGTACCGAAGCGAATCTTCAGGAACATCTGAAAACTTCACTCGTTTCCTAAAGCTAGCAAACGCACAGAATGGCGATACCAAGTTGTGGCCTAAGACTCAAAATGGTGTTTTTGCCTCAGCTACTCCAACAGGTGTGACATCTTTGTTTAACTTCCAAGGTGCTTCAGGATCAGCAGCTGTTGCAGCTGGTGCCGCCGGCAAAGTTGGATCAATTGCTTACAGCGAATTGAGTTTTGCAACAGATAACAAACTGCCTGTTGCTTTTATTCAAAATGCTAATGGCGAATTTACTGCACCATCAGCAGCAGGAACATCTATCTTCCTAGGCGCCGGAACAATTAACGCCAACGGAACAGTAACGCCTGACTTTGAAAAGAAGATTCCTGGTGCATATTCACTCGGAACAACTTCTTACGGTCTTGCATACTCATCTGGTAAAGATGCTGCTAAGCAAGCGGCAGTAGCTTCTTGGTTCACATATGTTCTAACACAGTGCCCAGCAAAGTACCCAGAAAAGGGCTTTGCTCTAATCACTGGACCAATTGCAGACAAGGCGAAAGCTCAGATTGCATTGATCAAGTAATTAATCAGTAATAAAATATCCCGGCTTCGAAATCTGAAGCCGGGATATTTTTTATTGTGTGCCTGGCAGGAATCGAACCTGCGACAACCCGCTTAGAAGGCGGGTGCTCTATCCGACTGAGCTACAGGCACCTGTGGTGCTCTTACAGGGCTAAGTC
>CAIOIJ010000073.1 GCA_903858325.1 uncultured Actinomycetes bacterium | reverse complement strand
TGGGATTTGGAATAGGACCATTTTTTCCTGCATTCAACTTAGCTGCAGCATCCATTCCGGGTGTAGCGCCCTCAGTTGGTTTAGCTCGAATAGGACTTATAGCAATCGCGTCTTATTTTGCTGGACCAACACTTATTGGTGGAATTTCACAACTTACTTCTTTGCCGATTGCATTCGCATTTCCAGTGCTCTTGATGATGGGTGCGGCTCTTCAAACCAGATTTATCAAAGTAAATAGGCTCAGTACCGAGAAATAAGGGCTGATGAGTTAGCGTTGCCCACTATGAGCGCGACTTATACGCACGTTGAATTAACAACAATCGGCACTCGTGCACGTAACGCACTGTGGGCAACATTTGGAATCATGGGTTTGGTTTCTATGGGTTGGGTTGCTCGAGTTCCAGAAATCAAAGATATCGTTCAACTCAATAATGGTCAGTTCGGTCTTGTATTAGTTTCAGGAACCATTGGTTCACTCTTTGGAGCTCAATTATCTGGTCGCCTGATTCATACATTCGGATCAAGACGCGTGATCTCTGTTGCAATCTTTGTTATGCCACTTGGTCTCATCGGAATGGGGCTCGCGCAGACCACACCATTTTTAGTCTGCTCACTCTTTGTTATGGGCTTTGGTTATTCGAGTATGGATATTTCTGTAAATACTCAAGCCGCAGTTGTAGAAAAGATTTTGAAGCGTCGATGGATGTCAACCTTTCATGCGCTCTGGAGTATGGGTGCATTTAGTGCGGCGCTTTTAGGTGGCGCAATTGCACACTTTGTTAGCCCACGCACTCACTTAGTTGTACTTGGAATTGTTTGCATGCTTGCTTATATTCCAGCAGCAATATTTGTTTTGCCACCAGATCTCGACGAACACGACGGTGGAGAAGAAGAGACACAAGCAAAGATTCCATTACTCGGAAAATCTGTTTTACCTTTGTGGGGTATGGGAATTGCCATGCTCAGTGGCTTAGTTGCAGAAGGCGCCGCAAGCGATTGGGGCGGAATTTTATTGCGTGACAGTATGGGAATCGCTAAAGGAAAGAATGCAACTGCATTCGGAGCTTTTGCACTTGCGATGATTACTAGTCGCTTCTTGGGTGACAAGATGCTCCATCACTTTGGACCACTTCGCACCGTGAAAATTGGCGGTTATTTAGGTGGAATCGGTTGGGGGATAGGCGTACTCATTGCTGTGCCACTTTCTGATTCCCATCAACTTTTATCACTGATCATTGTTGATATTGGTTTTGCACTCGCTGGCTTTGGCCTAGGGCCAATGTTTCCGGCAATTATTTTGGCAGCTTCGCAAACTCCGGGAATTGCATCATCTGTTGCAATGGCGCGCGTTGGCGTAATCGGAATGATGGGATTCTTTATTGGGCCAACAATTACTGGTGGTCTTGCTCAAGCTTTCTCGTTGCCCGTTGCAATATTGTTTCCAGCAATCTGTCTTACTTTTGCGGGGTATATGTCACGCTCATTACGCAATGCTCGCTAATCAATAACCCACGTCTGAATAATTGTAAAGAGTGATACTGCGTAGAGCAGCATCGCAAAGGATCTGCGCATCAAAAGCGGGTTAGAAAGCTCGCCCATGCGTGATGCTAATCCAGCAATAACTACTGCCGATATAGACATCAAAATTGGTAGGTGCCATGAAATCTCTGACCATATTGCATAGTGCCCAAAAAATGCCGTCAGCGTATTGAGGGCGATAATAAAGAGTGAAGTACCTGCGGCTCTATTTGAAGTGTTATTGAAGAAGAGAATCAATACAGGGATTGCAAGGAAGCCCCCGCCTATTCCAAAGAGGCCAGTCATCAAACCAATTGTGAGAGATATTGCAACAAGTGCGGCGACTGGAATTTTCTTCTCGGCGCCACCAACTGGTTTGAATAACATTGAAGTTGCCGCAGAGATAAGAACGATTGCAAAACCTGTTGTTATAAATGAATCAGGTAAGCGATGTGCAACCCATGAGCCGCCAAGATTTGTTACTAAACCAAGTGCCCAGATAACCAGGGCTTCCTTGATAAGAACATCTTTGCTTCGAAATTTAGATATAAGACCTGAAACCGCTGCGCTAAAGACAATGGCGAGCGCGGCAGTAGTTGCATGTGCAGGTGTGAAATTGAATCCGTAGATCAGAATGGGAACCGAGAGCATTGCGCCACCAGCGCCTATAAAACCTAGGACTGCTCCTATAAAGGCACCAGCAATGAGGGCGCCGAGGATTTCCATAAACCCATAATGACAGAAAAAGGCCCCGGGTTTGACCCCGAGGCCTTTTTGCTAAGAGTTTTCTTTAGAGACTAAAGAATGCTGATGTAATGCTTGGACCGAAATCTGCGCCACCACCAACAAGAATGAAGATGATTAGTGCAGCGCCTGCAAGGGAGAGATCCTTGAAGAATCCAATTGATTCGTTTTGCTTAGCTGTTGCATCAGTCTCTTTCCAGAATGCATGCATCATGAATGCTGCTGGGATCAAGAAGATTGCAATAAGAAGTGCGCCAAGGTCAGCATAGATTCCAAGTGCAATATAAAGGCCGCCGATAAGAATCATCAAGCCTGAAACTACAACGCTGATTTTTGCAGCAGGAACTTTTTTGTACTTTGCATAGCCTGTCATTGCCTCAAGCTTTGTGAGGTGCATGATTCCTGAGTTGATAAAGATTGCTGCAAAGAGGACGCGTGCGATTACGAGTACTGCGTTCATGGAACTCCTTATAGATTTTCGAGAGTGGACCTAACATCGAAAAGAATAAATGCTGATAGTTGAATTTTCAATTACATTCGACACGCGTCATATGACCTTCATATAAATGTCACTAGCCGTTCACTCGCAAGTGCCATGATGGTGTTATGAAAAAACCATCCGTCCTCTTTGTCTGCATCCATAATGCTGGCCGATCCCAAATGGCTGCAGCTTTCTTGAACCACCTTGGCGCAGGAGCTATTGAGGTGCGATCTGCAGGTACTGCACCCGCCGAAAGCATCAATCCTGCCGTCTTTGAAGCGATGGCTGAAAAGGGGATTGACCTGAGCGGCGAGAAGCCCAAGGTGCTCACAGATCAGGCGGTGATCGATAGCGATGTCGTTATCACGATGGGTTGTGGGGATAAATGTCCTTTCTATCCAGGCAAGCGCTACCTGGACTGGGTATTGGCCGATCCTGCTGGCCAGGGAGTCGAGGCGGTTCGCCCGATTCGCGATGAGATTGAGGCACGAGTTCGGGCTCTAATCGCCGAACTGATCTAGCGCCTTGCGCCTGTCAGCGCTGGGGGTTATCTTTCGAACATCTGTTCGAATACCCACAGCTTGGCGAAAGGCTTCACCGAAATGTCAGTCCCGCAACCCGTTACGCAAATTACGAAAGCCCTTGATGTAACTAGCGAGGGTGCAACGCCCATTGAATTTACTTTCAAAGGTCGTCGCTTCCGTATTCACGCAATTTTGTCGCGGTGGTGCGAAGCAGGTGGTTGGTGGAATCACGTCAGCGATGGCAAATATCGCCCCGATGATCAAGCGCGCTCGCTCTGGCGAGTAGAAGCTGCACCTATAGGTGCTCTTACAACATTTGAACTAGAGCGCGATGAAGTAAGCGGTCAGTGGATCATTAGAAATTTGTAATGAGTTTTATACATCTCAATGTTGCCAGTGGGTATTCACTCAAATATGGCACGACACATCCACATGATCTGGTTGCTCGCGCTGCCGAATTCGAAATGCCAGCGCTTGCACTTACAGATCGTGACGGCTTAGCGGGTGCAATTCGCTTTGCGCAAAGCTGCATCGAATATGGCGTTGCACCCATTATCGGAATCAACTGCGCAATCGATTTAGAAAGTTCTACTAAAGAGTTACCGCGCATAACCCTGCTAGCTCATAGCGATGGTGGATGGCGCTCGCTTGTTCGCTTACTGACATCGTTGAATATGAATTCAAAAGAGCGCAAGCCTGTTCTTACCCTTGATTTCTTGCAGCAATTTAGTCAATACAGCACCAATGTTTATGCACTTCATGGTCCACAATCGCCAATAGCACGTGCTATTGCAGAGCATCGATTTGATCTTGCTTTTAGTATTTTCAATAAAACACGAGACCTCTTTGCCGATAATGCAATCGAATGTGTATCTCACCTTGTCGCAGGCTCTGGGCCGCGCTCTACTGCATTTGCTGCGCGTAGCCTTATCTTTGCGCGCGATCACGATATAGATGCAGTACTCACTAATGCAGTACGTATGCGCGATCGCGCCGATGGTCCAGTAGCCGATATTTTAGATTGCGCTAGACAATTGGTACCGCTGCACCAACGTCATCTTGAACGACGCAATGCTGAAGCATTTTTGAAATCCAGCGATGAAATGATTTCACTTGCCGCAGAAATTGCCAGGGCCGCAGGGGAACGAACTCCGCGAGAATTATTAGCAACAACGCGCACATGGGCAGAGCGCTCTTTGTTATCTCCTGCGCGCGATATTGGTTTAGGTGGCATTCATTTACCCGAACCAGAAGTTGTCGGTGCGACATCGGCGCACGAGATGCGCTCCTTATTGCGCGCGCGAAGTCTTGCCGGTATCAATTGGCGCTATAACGAGAGCGCATCAATAAATAAAGCGCGTCAACGTTTAGACGATGAATTAGCAACAGTTGCAACTCTTGGCTACGAATCATATTTTCTTACCGTTGCCGATATTGCAGATATGGCGCGCGAACGAGGTATCAGAGTTGCAGCTCGTGGCAGCGGTGCAGGTTCACTCATCTGTCATCTCTTAGGAATTTCAGGGGTCGATCCGCTGCGTCACGGACTTTTGATGGAGCGTTTCTGTTCGCCATTGCGCGCAGCACTACCCGATATCGATATCGATGTTGAATCAGATCGTCGCTTAGAAATTTATGATTTAGTTTTCAAGCGCTACGGCGAGAGTTCTAGATGTGCCACAGTTGCGATGGTCGATACATATCGCGCACGCCATGCAATTCGCGATACAGGAGCAGCTCTTGGTCTTTCTGCCATGGAGATAGATCTGATTGCAAAATCGCTACCTCATGTGCGAGCTAAAAATATTTCGCAAGCACTAGAGAATTTACCTGAACTTCGAAAGCTCAACCTTTCGGCACCTCTCACGGCGATGACTATTGCACTTGCGCAAAAGCTCGATGGACTGCCGCGCCATTTAGCCATGCATCCCTGTGCCATCGTTTTATCCGATGCAGGTCTCTACGATCGCGTCTCGGTGCAGCGCAATGCGAGTGGTTATCCCATGGTGGAATTTGATAAAGATGATGTCGAAGCCATTGGGCTACTCAAACTCGATATTTTAGGAGTTCGTATGCAATCGACAATTGCGTATGCACTCAAAGAGATAGAGCGCGTCGAAGAAAAAACACTCGATATCGATTCAGTGCCACTCGATGACAGGGCAACATTTGAGTTGATTCAATCAACGCGCACACTAGGGATTTTTCAAATCGAAAGTCCGGGACAGCGCGAACTTGTTGGCAAGTTAGCTCCTGCAACATTTACCGATTTGATTATCGATATCTCACTCTTTAGACCAGGGCCAGTCAAGAGCGACATGATTACGCCATTTCTCAAAGCCAGACACGGGTGGGAGCGGGCGCGCATTATTCATCCTGATCTCTACGAAATTCTCAATGAGACCGAAGGCGTTGTTGTCTTTCATGAACAAGTGATTGCAATCATTTCTGTCATGACGGGGATCTCTTTTGCTGCAGCTGATGAAAAACGGCGCGGAATGGGTGACCCTTCGCAGCAACAAGAGATTTGCGATTGGTTTTTTCCTGCTGCAACGGCGCGCGGATACGAGCTAGCTATTGTCAATGAAATCTGGGATGTATTGCGAGCTTTTGCCTCCTTTGGTTTTTGCAAAGCACATGCTGCAGCATTTGCGTTACCTACATATCAGTCGGCATGGTTGAAAACGCATCACCCTGCAGCATTTATCGCAGGTGTACTTACTCATGATCCAGGAATGTATCCCAAACGTTTGATACTCGATGAAGCGCGCCAAATGGGAATCACTCTTGCACCCCTTGATGTAAACCTTTCAGATTCTGTTTATAGAGTTGAAAGAAGTGAGAAGAGTTATGCAATACGAATCGCGCTCTCTACAGTCAGTGGAATTAGCGCAACGGAGATCGAATCAATTATCCAGTCGCGCCCCTATACAGATATCACTGATTTCGTACGGCGCTCTGGTGCATCTATACCTATAACTGAAGCCCTTATTCTTACGGGAGCGTTTGATCGTCTGCATGCTAGCGATGAGATTCATAGACGTGATCTTTTATTACATATCAAAGATCTTGTGCGCTCTCCGGCACTTGCTGTATCAGGTGCACAAATGAATTTAGGTTTTGAACCACCCCCACTTATTCCAAGTGGGTTGCCGGCAATGAGCGCTGCCGAGGGAGTGCGTCATGAAGTAGAGCGACTAGGAATGGATGTCACGCACCACCTTCTCGAATTTTATGCCCCCTTTCTCAATGCCATAGGAGCGGTACGTTCTTCTCAACTTCTAGAAGCGCGTTCGCAGAGCGAAGTATTTGTTGCGGGAGTAAAGGTTGCGATGCAGACGCCACCAGTGCGTTCGGGTAAGCGCGTTATCTTTTTGACTCTCGATGATGGGTATGGATGTAGTGATTCAACTTTCTTTACCGATGTGCAAGTTGATTATGCCGACATCCTCTATAACTCATCTCTGCTTTTGGTTCGCGGCCATACTCGGCGCACAGGTGCGCGAGGTATTTCCATTCGGGCAACAGGGGCGTGGGATCTTCGCAGCGCCTACGAAAAGTGGAGCACTAAGCAAAGTAGCCTCGCTATATGAGTGAGGAAGAGGCGGCGCAATCAACGATTCTCCATGTCGATATGGATGCCTTCTTTGCCTCGGTTTCAGAGCGCGATAACCCAACGTTGAAAGGTAAAGCAGTCGTAGTTGGTGCAGGTGCTCGCGGAGTTGTCCTCTCTGCAAATTACGAAGCAAGAAAATTTGGAATTCATGCAGCTATGCCCGTGGGTCGTGCGCAACGACTAGCACCTCACGCAATCTTTATTCCACCAGATCACACACGCTATAGCGAAGTATCTGCGGGAATCATGGAGATCTTTCAATCATTTACGCCGCTAGTAGAGCCAATCTCACTCGATGAAGCATTTCTTGATGTAACGGGTGCAAAACGTTTACTCGGTACAGGGCGAGAAATCGCTCAAGCAATTCGCGCTAAAGTTGAAAAGCAAGAAGGAATTACTTGCTCTGTTGGAATTGCACCATCAAAATTTATTGCCAAACTTGCATCGGGACATTGCAAACCAAATGGAATATTAGAAATTCCAACTGATCGCATACTAACTTTTCTGCATCCATTGCCGGTCAAAGCTATATGGGGAGTAGGACCAAAGACTGCCGAAGTGCTAGAGCGTTTAGGTCTTCGCACAGTTGAAGATATTGCCAAACTTCCGCGCACCACTTTGATACGTGCACTCGGTGAGGCAAGTGGTGCATCCCTTTACGAACTAGCGTGGGGGCGTGATTACCGAGATGTGATTACAGATGAGCCAGAGAAAAGTATTAGTGCGGCTGAAACTTTCCCATTTGATTTAGATAGTCCCGAAGAAATTCTCAAGGAATATTTGCGCTTGTGCGAAAAGGCAACCTCTAGGCTTCGCGCACGCAATCTCTTCGCTAAAACTATTTCAATCAAAGTGCGCTTCGCCGATTTCACAACAATCAATCGCTCAAAAACTTTGGCACTCCCCATTGATTCCACACACGAGGTCTATGACGTGGTGAAAAGCCTGTACAAGGCGCTGCAGATCGATCGCGCCCGCCTGCGTTTAGTGGGAGTAGGCCTTGAGAATTTGAGTGAGGGAGCTCCGCACCAGATGCTTTTGGGGGAGCGAGAAAATGGTTGGCGTGAGGCCGAGAGCGCTATAGATAAAGCGCAGGCTCGTTTTGGGCGAGATAGCGTTCGACCAGCCCGCCTTGTTGAGCCTGAAAGTGATAGCGATAATTCCTAGTAGCACCGAAAGAGAAGTTGTTCTATTGTGGGCACATGGCACTCTCTGAGCACGAAAAGCGCTTACTAGATCAGATGGAAGCTGCCCTTTTGACCGAAGATCCAAAGCTGGCAACAACGCTTTCTGGAACAAAGATGCCTGTTGCCCGAAATCGTGGTCTCCTTGCAATTGCGCTCGTAGCTCTGGGCCTTGCAACAATATTTGCCGGTCTCATTGCCAAGCTCACCTTGGTGGGGGTTATCGGCTTCCTTGTGGCGCTCGCAGGCTTGATTCTTCTCATCTCATCGGTTGGCGCAGTATCCACATCGACACGAGCCCCACGCGGTGGGCGCAAGGGTTTTGGAATGAGCGATCGCCTAGAAAAGCGTTGGGATGAGCGCAATACAGATCAATAGAGCCTGAAAAAGGCACGGTGAGAGCTCCTTCGGGGGCTCTTTTTTTATGCCCACATTCGGTGATATCTGGTGGGGAGGATGGGGGAGAAAGGTGGCGAAAGGTGGTTGAAAAAGGAGGAAAGTGGAGTAAAGTGGGGGAATAGCGCGAATAAGCGCTCACTAGCAATCCTTTGGGGAAGGGGGCGCACCACATGTTCTTGGGCACCCATGAGCCACGTTTGGATGAAAAAGGCCGCCTCATTCTTCCTGCGAAATTTCGTGATGATTTAGCTGCAGGTTTAGTTATTACTAAAGGACAAGAACGTTGTCTATATGTTTTTCCATCACATGAATTTGCAGTTATTACTGAGACGCTAAAACAAGCGCCAGTCACTGCGAAATCAGCACGCGATTATCAACGTGTGATGTTTGCAGGCGCACACGATGAAATTCCTGATCGTCAAGGTCGCATAACAATTCCACAAGGCTTGCGTACATATGCAGCACTTGAAAAAGATTGCGTTGTTATTGGTGCAAATACTCGCGTTGAAATTTGGGATGCAACTGCATGGAATGAATATTTAGCAGATCGCGAAAAGAGTTTTGCTGATGTTTCAGAGGAGGTAGTCCCGGGCCTCTTCTAAAAAAAGTTTGGTCCAACTCTCTGTTGTGGCCACCGCCGACCCTTCGAAAGTATCGGCGCCCCTTCCCCGGCGTCGATACAAAATAGATCCGTCGGCCGGCGGTGACCAGAGCAGAGAGAAAAGTTAGTAAAAAGAAATCGATGATGAAAAGAAATGGGGGAGAAGATGACAAGTAGTACTGCGCACTATTCAGTAATGCGCGATCGCTGTGTAGAGCTTCTTGCTCCTGCAATTCTTGCAAGTAAAGCTCCAGTTGTTGTTGATGCAACCCTTGGCCTGGGCGGTCATACAGAAGCACTCCTTGCAGCATTTCCTAATTTGATTGTTATTGGTATTGATCGCGACCAAAGTGCACTTGAGCGAGCAACGCAACGCTTAGCACCGTATGCAGATCGAATCAAAACTGCTCACGCCACTTTTGATTGCATTGGTGATGTAGTGCAATCTTTTGGTTACAAGGAAATTACTGGGGCACTCTTCGATCTTGGTGTTTCCTCAATGCAACTAGATGAAAGCAATCGCGGCTTTTCGTATTCACAAGAAGCACCACTCGATATGCGCATGGATGCAACGCAAAGATTGACTGCTGCAGAGATTGTAAATACTTATGAGCCGGGACAGTTAGTGCGAATTCTGCGCACATATGGCGAAGAAAAATTTGCTACTCGCATAGTTGAATCAATTGTGAAAGCACGCAATAAAGCGCCGCTGAATTCAACAACTGAACTTGCCGCCCTTGTAAAAGAGGCTATTCCTGCAGCCACAAGACGCACTGGTGGAAATCCAGCAAAGCGCACATTCCAAGCCCTACGTATTGAAACTAACGATGAATTAGGTGCAGTAACGCGCGCACTTCCAGTTGCGTTGCAACTTCTTAGCGTCGGCGCGCGTCTTGTCGTTATGTCATTTCAATCTCTTGAAGATCGCATCGTCAAAGAGCTCTTTGTTGCATCGACAACATCTGGAACTCCACGAAATCTGCCATTTGAATTACCAGAGTTTGCGGCCAAATTTGCACTTGTTGTCAAAGGTAGCGAAACACCATCGGAAGCTGAACTCATCGAAAATTCTAGATCAGCATCAGTTCGTCTTCGAGCAATAGAAAAGGTAGCGGCATAATGGCAATCGCAGCATTTGCACCAGCAATCACGCGTTCTAAAGAACGCATCGTTGAAAAGACGAATCAAGTTGCACTCAAGATTGTCTCTAACGACTCTGAAAGCAAGCAGGCTGATCGCAAATTCTTTGCTGTATTCATTTCACTTGTCGGAGTTGCTGGGTTCATGCTCTTGCTAGTTATCAATACTCTTCTTGCACAAGATGCATTTGAACTTACTCGCCTCAAGGCTGAGAGTCGTCTAGTAAGTGATCAGCGTGAAGCGCTTGCTCGCGCTATTGAAAAGTCTTCATCACCGAGTGCATTGGCACATTCTGCAATGGTGCTTGGAATGCGTCCTTCAGATTCACCAGTTTTCTTGAATCTTGATGCAAAACCAAAGGTTAGTGGAGTCACAAACAATGGGTAATTTTTCACTAGCTCACGGAAGAATTAGAGTGCTCATCATTGGAGCACTTATCTTTCTTTTGGCATTTGGAATGCGCTTAGTTCAAATTCAGGCAGTGCAGGCATCGAGTTATCAAAATCGTGCAAATAACGAGATGTCACTTACTCGTTCACTGCCTGCACCACGTGGCGAAATAACCGATATCCATGGCGCACCATTTGCTAGAAGCGTTGCCGCAACGAGCATTGTTGTAGATCAGACTCTTATTACCGATCCGGCAAAAGTCGCTGCATTTGTTGCGCCAATTCTTGGGCTTTCAACTGCGCAAGTTGCTAATAGCATCACAGGAACTCGACGTTGGAGCATGGTCTATAGAAATGCCAAGCCTGCAACATGGAGAAAACTCAGCGAAGCGATGGCTACATACAATGCCTCTTTGAGTAAAGAAGAAATTGGCAAGCGAATTGTTGGCTTCTTCCCAGAACGTGGTTACATACGTGAATACCCATCAGGAAAACTTCTTGCCTCCCTCGTAGGTTTCGTCAATAACGATGGCTTTGGTGCATCAGGACTTGAATCTAGTAAGAATTCAATTATTGCTGGCGTCGATGGAAAATATTCTTATGACAATGGTTTTCGCGCAGAAATTCCTGGTTCTCAATCTGAAATAACTCCTGCTAAAACGGGAACCACTATTCGTTTGACGATAGATAGAGATATTCAGTGGGTTGCATCAAAAGCAATTAGCGATGCAGTCAAAAAGTCTGGGGCCGTGAGTGGAACTGTCATAGTGATGGATCCAAAAACTGGTGAAATTTTGGCGCATGCAACTGCTCCAACTTTCGATCCTAATAATCGTAAAGGTGTTCCACTTTCACTTATGCGTAACCCATCGGTTCAGGATGTGTATGAACCTGGTTCAACTGGAAAAGTAATGACACTTGCTGCAGCAATTGAAGAGAAATTAGTAACCCCTAACACTGTCTTTTCTGTACCTTATGCACTCAAGCGCTCAGTGAAAGTTTTCCATGACCACGAAAAGCATGCTACAAAACGTTTGACGGTTTCTGGAATTTTGGCTGAGTCGAGTAACACTGGTTCAATTCAAATTGGTGAAAAACTAGAGAATCAAAAGCTCTATGACTATCTCACTAAATTTGGAGTTGGAGTCAACACTGGTTCAGGATTACCAGGAGAATCGCGTGGAATATTGGCACCAGTTGCACAATGGTCAGGAACTTCAGCTCCAACAATTGCTTTCGGTCAGGGTTATTCACTCACCGCAATGCAAGCTACAAGTATTTTTGCAACTATCGCAAATGATGGTGTTCGAGTCTCACCAACTGTAATTTCGGGAACAAGTGATTCAAGCGGACATTTCACACCTTCAGATGTGCGATCAAGCGAACGCGTCATTAGTGCACAGACCGCGCAATCTATGCGCATCATGATGGAGAGCGTTGTTTCAGCTAATGGAACTGCCCCCACAGCTGCTATTCCTGGTTACAGAGTCGCAGGAAAAACTGGAACTGCAATGCGCTTCAATTCTGCATGTCATTGCTATAGCGGTTACACAGCTTCATTTATTGGTTTTGCCCCAGCAGATAAGCCTCGCTATGTAATCAGCGTAACCATTCAGGATCCTAAAGGGCTTCACTGGGGTGGCGCGCTTGGAGGTCCAGTTTTCAAAGATGTTATGTCTTTCGCGCTCAAGAGCGAACATGTTTCACCTACTGGTACCAAAGTAAGTCCCGTAGCGCTCAATGAGAAAGAACTCAATGCTCGCACCAAGAAGAATGCGGTGAAACAGTAATGCTTAGGCCAATGTCGAGTACCTCAAAGAATCTCGATGCCGTTGCACAGATAATTTCCGCACAATCAGCAACTCCTTCTTTAGAACTCAAAGAGATATTCATAACTGGAATTTCTCAATCAAGTAATGAGATTGAGGAAGGAGATATCTTTATCGCACTCCCTGGTGAAAAATTCCACGGAGCAAAATTTGCTGCAGATGCAATCAAGAAAGGTGCAAAAGCGGTACTGACAGACAAATCAGGAGCAGCCCTTGTTACTGGCGTTCCAGTTTTGATTGTCAATAACCCGCGGCGCAGTGCGGGAGTCCTTAGCGCTTGGTTTCATAACGAGCCCATGAGAGATCTTTATAGTGTTGGAATCACTGGAACAAATGGGAAAACGACTGTAACTACTTTGTTGCACCAAATAATGTCCCTTGCCGGACGCGAGAGCGGTTTGATTGGAACTATCGAAACTCGCATTGGCAATGAAATATTGCGCAGCACCAGAACGACGCCTGAAAGCAGTGAATTGCAGTCACTTGCCGCAGTAATGCGCGAGCGTCACATGCGCAACTTGATCATGGAAGTGTCCAGTCATGCAATTGCTTTGGATCGCGTACGCGGAAGCCATTTTGCGGTAGTTGGTTTCACAAATCTTTCGCAAGATCACCTTGATTTTCATCTAACAATGGAAAGCTATTTTCAAGCCAAGGCTGAACTCTTTACATTTGAGTATGCAGATCTTGCAGTGATCAATATCGATGACTCTTATGGTCCTCAATTGCAGGAACTCACGCAGCTTCCAGTTGTAACGCTTTCTCGCTTGAACACTCAAGCTAATTGGCACTACATCAAGATTGAGAACGAGTATTACGGTGCATTCGTATCGATTCGAGGCTCTGGTGGAATCCTCATCGAAGGGCAAGTGAATTTGCACGGCGGATACAACTACGACAACTTGCTGATGGCAATCGCAATTGCAGTTGAAAGCGGAATTGATCCCATTGATATTGCATCACTTTTACCCAAACTTCGTGGAGCATCAGGACGCTTAGAGGCTGTAGCACTTGGTCAAAAGTTTGCAGCATTTGTAGACTATGCACACTCACCAGATGCCGTTACACGAGTACTCGAAACTGCTCGCGAACTCAGTAAAGGAAGAGTCATTGGTGTGCTCGGTTGTGGCGGTGATCGCGACCGCACAAAAAGAGCAGCGATGGGTCAAGCACTGAATGTAGGCAGCGATGTTGCAATTTTCACAAGTGATAATCCAAGGTCGGAGAGCGCCGAAGATATTCTCAAAGATATGACAACGGGAATCGCGACTGGCAATGTAATTAGTGATCGCGCGCAAGCTATTCGAAGCGCGGTCAATCAGGCAGAAGATGGCGATGTAGTAATCATCCTTGGAAAAGGACATGAGACGGGTCAAGATATTGGGGGAGTCGTACACCCATTTGATGACCGTATTGAATTAGCTAAAGCGATTGAGGAAAAGAAATGATTGCACTCAGTACCGCAGAGATTTGCGCGATTGTAAAAGGTGAATTACATGGAGATCCGAAAGTAATCGTTAGTAAGCCGGCAGTATTTGATTCGCGGGATGCAGTAGAGGGTTCACTTTTTCTAGCACTTATTGGCGATAAAGAAGATGGCCATGATTATGTCGATGCAGCTATAAGCAATGGTGCAGTTCTCACTTTTGCAACTAAAGAGGTTGCCGGAAACTACATAATTGTCAAAGATGTAGTAGCTGCAGTATCTGAGCTTGCGCACTTTGCAAGGACTCAATTATCAGATATGAAAGTTGTCGGTATTACTGGTTCGCAAGGCAAGACGAGTACTAAAGATTTACTTCGCGCTATATGTGCCACTTCAGGGAAAACTGTGGCTCCTGTTGCCTCTTTCAATAACGAACTTGGAGTCCCGCTTACACTTTTGCTCTGCGATGAGAGTACGAAATATTGCATCATTGAAATGGGTGCACGCCATAAGGGAGATATTGCAAAACTTTGCTCGATTGTTAAACCAGATATCGGTGTAGTTCTCAGAGTAGGTAATGCCCATATTGGAGAATTTGGATCTCAAGAGGCTATTTCGCAGACTAAATCCGAATTGATTCAAGCGCTACCTTCTAGCGGTATTGCAATTTTAGGAAGCTATGACCCTTACACCCTTGCTATGAAAAGTATTCATAAAGGCACAACGCTAATTTTCGGTGAGAATCAAAGTGATGATATTCGAGCAGCCGATATTGAAATCCGTGAAGGGCGTGCACATTTTGATTTAGTCACTCCAGATGGTCGCGATGCTGTTGGTCTTCGATTGGTCGGTACCCACCATGTTGCAAATGCTTTGGCAGCAGCAGCTGTTGCAACATCACTTGGTATCTCAATTGAGGTTATTGCTGGATCGCTCTCCACTGCAGATATAACTAGTAAGTGGCGTATGGAGTTACACGAAATCGATGGTTTGATGTTGATAAATGATTCATACAATGCCAATCCAGAATCGATGGCAGCGGCACTTCATACTCTGAGGCTTTTTGCACAGGAGCGTGGCGGGGAATCGTGGGCATTTATCGGAAAAATGCATGAACTCGGCGAGTCATCATCTGTTCATCATCGAAATATTGGCACCCTTGCGCAAGAGATCGGTATTGATCACTGCGTGGCAATTGGTGCGCCTGAGTATGTATTGGCAAGTGGAGGAAATGGTTCAATGGTTTTCCATAACTTAGCCACCATTGATGATGCCATCGAACTCTCCTCTCATATCAATAGTGGCGATGTAGTTCTTGTAAAGGCATCAAGGGCCGAACATTTTGAATTACTCGCAGATGGAATTGAGAAAGCTTGGAGAGAGCGAGTAGGTAATCCAGAATGAGACAGATTCTAATTAGTGGTGCGCTATCGCTTATCTTCGCCCTCTTTGGCACACCAACACTGATTCGCGTTTTAGCAGGTCGTGGATACGGTCAGATTATCCGCGACGATGGTCCAAGTAGTCATCACACTAAACGTGGAACTCCAACCATGGGCGGAATAATCATTATTTTTGCTGCGCTATTTGGTTACCTTGGTGCGCATTTACTTACTGGAAATAGCATTACAACTTCTGCAGTTTTAGTATTTGGTTTAGTTATTGCACTTGGCTTTGTAGGTTTTCTAGATGATTGGCTCAAAGTTTCTCGCCAAAAATCACTTGGTCTCACTGGCAAACAAAAACTTCTCGGCCAAGCATTCTTCGCTGCAGTTTTTGGTTATCTTGGAATTCGGTTTGCAGATGTTGATGGATTTACTCCAATCTCACTCTACTTATCGGGAGTACGCGAAACTTCGCTCAAGCTCGGTGTTGTTGTAGTTATTGTCTGGGTAGTACTGATGGTGCTTGCTACTAGTAATGGCGTAAACCTGACAGATGGCCTTGATGGTCTTGCTACAGGGGCATCCGTTATGACATTTCTTGCATTTCTACTTATTGGTGTCTGGGAATTTGGTCAAAGTTGTGCAATTACTGCAACTTCTGGTTGTTACCAAGTTCGCGATCCACTTGATATGGCGGTCTTCGCCGCAAGTTTTGCTGCATCATGCACGGGCTTTCTTTGGTGGAATGCATCTCCCGCACGAATATTTATGGGTGACACAGGTTCACTTGCATTAGGTGGAGCACTCGCAGGACTAGCGACCACGCTCAGAGTCGAACTCTTACTTCTCCCTCTTGGTGGACTATTTGTAATTATTACTCTCTCTGTAATTATCCAAACTCTGTATTTCAAAATTTCTGGTGGCAAACGAGTTTTCAAAATGGCGCCGCTACAGCATCACTTTGAATTACTGGGTTGGGGAGAAGTAACTATTGTTCTGCGTTTTTGGATAATCGCTGGGCTATGTGTGGCAATTGGCCTCGGACTCTTCTATGCGCAATGGGTGGCGAAGTAAAGGAAATGGCAACACTTTATTCAGATCGAAAAGTTTTGATACTGGGCGCTGGAGTAACGGGAATATCTGTAGCCCAAAGCCTTTCAAAGCGCGGCGCCGTGATTGCAATCGTTGATGAAAACACTGAACGAAAGTTTGATTATCCAAAGATTGAAATTTCGGATATCGAAATATCAGAGTGGGATGCAGTTGTGGTTTCGCCAGGCTGGAAAGAGTCACACCCAGTAATACAAGGTGCGATCTCTGCGGGAGTGGATGTACTCAATGAAATTGATATTGCTTGGGATCTGCATCTAGAGATAGCACCTGCTCAAAAATGGATTGCGCTAACGGGAACCAACGGCAAGACAACGACTGTTGAGATGGCGGCAAGCATGCTTCGCGCAGGGGGATTGAATGCCATTGCATGCGGAAATGTCGGCGAAACTGTAATTTCTGTTGTAGATCGCAGTGAACCATTTGATTATTTGGTTCTCGAACTATCTTCTTTTCAATTGCATTGGTCACGTAAGGCGCAGTTTGTTTCGTGCGCCATCCTCAATATTGCCGATGACCACACTGATTGGCATGGCTCATTTGATGAATATGTAAAAGCAAAAATTTCAATATTAGATCGTTCTTCAACGGCAATACTCAATGGAGAAGATGGAGTAGTTGTCGAAAAAAGTGCTCATTGGCAAGGCAGAAAAGTTTTTTATAGTTTAGATACCCCTAAGCCAGGCGAACTAGGAGTTGTCGAGGATCTTCTCGTCGATCGTGCATTTGTTGCCGATCCGCAAGAAGCGGCAATGATTTCCCAACTTGTCGATGTACAACCAACTGCGCCACATAATGTTTCAAATGCCCTTGCAGCTGCAGGACTTGCGCGCTCACTCGGTGTTTCTCATGAAGCGATTCAGCGCGCACTACAAGGCTTTACTCCCGGTAGGCACCGCATTGAACTTATAGCTGAGGTAAACGCAATCAAATGGATTGATGACTCTAAAGCCACAAATCCTCATGCAGCTGCGGCATCGTTATTATCGCAATTGAAAGTTATCTGGATTGCTGGGGGATTAGCAAAAGGGGCATCAATGAAGGAACTTATCTCTCGCACTAAGGGGCGCATTCGCGCAGCAATCATTATTGGTGAAGATGGAAATTTGATTTCAGCTCAACTTCGCGAACAAGCACCAGAGATCGAAATTTTCGAAATCGATGCACCACAGGATTACCGTAAGGGTGGGGCTTCCAATTCGCTGATGGAATCGATCATACGTAAAGCGCTTGAGATTGCAGTCGAAGGAGATAGCGTTCTCTTAGCACCGGCATGTGCATCTATGGACCAATTCATTTCTTATGCCGACCGTGGAGATAGATTCGCCGCAGCAGTAAAGAAAGTTGTACTCCATGAAGAGTAATTCGAAAAAATCAGCGCTCACGGTATTCCTTAGCAAACCTGTAAATTTTTATTACATGCTCTTGGGTTCTTCCTTGGCGCTGACTTTTATTGGTTTGGTGATGGTCTTTTCGGCATCCTCAATTCATTCAATTGAGACAAAAGGCAATGCTTACGGAATTGTTTTACGTCAATTCTTAGCAATATGCGCTGCACTTCCGTTGGGATTTTTTCTTTCACGAATTACTTTAAGGCAGTGGCAGATGTTGGCCAAGAGAGCGCTTATTATTTCGATTCTCATGTTAGCCACCGTTCAAGTAATTGGACGCAGCGTCAATGGCAATA
The DNA here is from genome assembly GCA_903858325.1 of uncultured Actinomycetes bacterium. Lineage (GTDB taxonomy): Bacteria > Actinomycetota > Actinomycetes > Nanopelagicales > Nanopelagicaceae > Planktophila. Next base: position 3,185 of record CAIOIJ010000073.1, on the reverse strand, counting down.
AGAACTGGATTAGTTTGGGTGTAGTCGATGTTCAACCCAGCGAATTTGCAAAGTTCTTGATGATCTTGTGGGCTGCCTATATGTTGGCAAGCCGTGAACGTGCAGGAGTAATTCAAACAAATGTTTTGATGCTCATTGCACCTGGATTTGCATTAGCGATGGCACTTATTTACCGAGGAAATGATTTAGGAACCGTATCTGTATTTGCGGCAATTTTAGCGGGACTTTTGTGGGTATCAGGTGTACCTATGCGACTCTTTACTACAGTTACAACGCTAGGTTTTGCAGGTATAGCAATGCTCATTGTTACATCTCCCAATCGGGCACAGAGATTCTTAGTTGTCTTACATCCATTTGCAGAAGGCGATTATAAAAATGCGGGTTGGCAACCAGCACATAGCCTCTTAGGTCTTGCAAGTGGCGGATTATTTGGAGTCGGACTTGGAGCTAGCCGGCAAAAATGGGGAAATCTAGCCGAAGCCCACACTGATTTTATTTTCTCGGTTATTGGTGAAGAACTTGGACTCTTTGGAACTCTCTCAGTGCTCTTACTTTTCGCTGCACTAATTTTTTCAATCTTCAAAATATCTATGCGCACCCACGACCCACTTGTTCGATACACGTGCGCAGGTATTGGTTGTTGGATCACAATTCAAGTTGTACTCAATATGGGTTCGGCGCTGAGTTTGTTACCAGTAGTTGGCGTAACGCTTCCTTTCCTTTCATATGGAGGATCCGCACTTCTTTCGACTTTCTGTGCGATTGGTTTTGTATTAGGAGCTGCACGCAGAGATCCTCGAATATTTGAAGAGGTCAAGAGATCGAAGTTTCCATGGCTCGCGTAATTATTGCTGGCGGTGGGACTGCCGGACATATTGAACCGGGGCTTTCGGTTGCAAGGCTATGGCGCGAAAAATTTCCCCAGGATCATATTTCTTTCCTTGGAACTTCCAGCGGCTTAGAAAATACTTTAGTGCCGGCTGCAAACTTTGAACTACTTCTTATTCCAAAAGTAGTAGCACCCCGCAAGATATCTCTGTCTTTACTTAGCGCGCCATTCTCATTTATCGGCGCGGTTGCGCAAACTCGAAAACATATGCGAGGCGCAGATATTCTCATCGGATTTGGTGGTTATGTCAGTGCGCCTGCATATTGCGCTGCAAAGAGTCTGAATATTCCAATCGTTATTCACGAAGCTAATGCAAAACCTGGAGTAGCTAACAAACTCGGTGCACTGTTAGGCGCAAAGCTTGCAATTTCTCGAAGCGTGAGCGCAGGGAAATTCTCCCAAGCTCTCATTACAGGATTGCCGCTACGTAGTGACGTTATCCAAGCTTTCAATGCTGCAGAAGCTAATTGGAATGCAGCTCGTCGCCAAGCGAAAATCGAATTGGGATGTGATCCTGATTCAGATGTGATTCTCATTATGGGCGGATCGCAAGGATCTGTAGCACTCAATAGTGTTGTCGAAAATTCAATCGAGTTCATGCTGGCTCAGGGTGTCAATGTTGTTCATTCAGTTGGCCAAGCAAATATTTTGCCCCGCGAACGCCCGGGCTATTTTCCGATTCCTTATATACATTCGATGAGCGCTGCATATTTGGCAGCCGATTTATTGATAGCGCGCAGCGGCGCAGTCACGTGTAGCGAATTTCGCACGCTAGGTCGCTACGCTCTCTTCGTGCCTCTACCAATCGGAAATGGTGAACAACGCCTCAATGCATTAGATCTCGTTGAATCAGGCCGGGCCATGATTGTGGAACAGAGCGAATTCAATTCAACATACATCACCGAAAATCTAAAAGCGCTTCGTGAAAAATCGCATCATGCATCCGTTCAAGGAGATGGCGGCGAGCTACTTGCTTGTGAAAAAATTGTAAGCCTCATGGAATATGCAATATCGGAGAAGAAGTAATGCGGCGATCTCTCGATGATTTGATTGGGCAAAGAATCCATTTTGTGGGAATTGGCGGGGCAGGCATGAGCGGCCTTGCGCGAATTGCGCTTACTTACGGCATCGAGGTAAGTGGATCCGATGCCAAAGATTCATCAGTGGTAGCAGCGCTTCGAATCCTGGGTGCACATATCGATGTAACGCACGAATCTGAGCATGTCGATGGTTCAAACTTTGTGGTTTTTTCAACGGCTATTTCGCAGCACAACCCCGAACTTGTTCGTGCACGTGAATTAGGTCTTCCCATTCTTACGCGCGCACAATTACTAGCAATTTTGATGTCGCAATCTCGTAGCATTGCAGTTGCAGGAACTCACGGAAAAACTACAACTTCGTCGATGCTTGCCGTGGCACTTCAATCATGCGGGCTAGATCCATCATTTGCCATTGGCGGAACAATCACTGCATCAGGTTCAAATGCGCATCGAGGTACCGGAGAACTTTTCGTTGCAGAAGCAGATGAATCCGATGGTTCATTTATTGAGTACCACCCATTTGCTGCAATTGTGACAAATATTGAACATGACCATGTCGATTTTTTTGCGACCGAAGCAATGGTCACCCAAGCTTTTGAAGATTTTGCAGCGACAGTGAACCGCAACGGTTTCCTTATTTATTGTAATGACGATCCAGGATCTCAAAGATTAGGCAAATCGCAGACTGAAATATCGAGCGTTTCCTATGGAACAAATCCCGATTCAGATTTAGTGATAGACAATATTGAGTTGATGGCGATGAGTTCTAGAGCCCGAGTTTTATGGCGGGGTAAGAGCCTTGGAACTATCGAGCTGCACGTACCCGGTCACCACAATTTGCTCAATGGCTGCGCAGTCTTAGCAATGGGTATGGCACTTGGATTAGAGCACTCAGCAATTATTGCTGGCTTAGCAACTTTTCAAGGTACGGGTCGCCGCTTTGAATTAGTTGGAACTGTGCACGGCATTCGAGTTGTCGATGATTATGGTCACCACCCAACTGAAATCGAAGTAACTCTGCGCGCCGCTCGCCGTTATGCCGGAGATGGAAGAGTGATTGTGATTTTCCAACCGCATCGCTATTCACGTACACAAGCATTTCTCTCTGATTTCGCGCGAGTTCTCGATGAGGCTGATCGCGCTGTGTTACTGGAAGTGTATGCAGCAAGTGAGAAAGTAATTCCTGGTGTGAGTTCGCAACTCATTGTTGATCAGATGGCGCAGGGTGAATTCATTCCAAATTTTATAGATGCAAC
>CAIOIJ010000072.1 GCA_903858325.1 uncultured Actinomycetes bacterium | reverse complement strand
GCGCCCACTGAGTGCGGGATAAAAAGCGGGACCCTCAATCATTGCGCCAACTCGAGGCAAGTATTTTTCTGGATGCTTGATTGAATGACCCAAAATCTCGCCTGTGCCACCTGACGGGGTAATTAGCCCAAGGAGCATTCGCATAGTTGTTGTCTTGCCCGAACCATTAGGGCCTACAAAACCACAGACAGTTCCAAGTGGGACTTCAAAAGTTGCATGTGAGAGTGCGGAGCGTTCTCCGTACTTCTTACTGAGATCTGTAACCGAAATTGCAGTACTAGACATAGGGCTCACTCTGTCACACTTATCCCATGAGTAAGAAGCCTTGGGGCTACCAGCCAACAGAGCGCGATGAGCCAACATGGCAATTGCACCCACAGACTCACGCTGTGAGGGCTGGCCTTGCGCGCTCGGGATTTGGCGAAACTTCAGAAGCGCTCTATCTCAATAGTGGGTTTACGTACACGAGTGCACAAGAAGCGCTCGATTCTTTTGCTGACGAAACTGATCACTTTCTTTACAGTCGCTTTCATAATCCAACAGTTGCAATGTTTGAGCAACGCCTTGCGGCAATTGAAGGCGCCGAATACTGCGTAGCAACTGGCTCTGGAATGTCGGCAATGTTTGCATCGATTGCGTGCATGGTTAGCGCAGGAGATCGCGTTGTTGCATCTGCTTCCATGTTTAGTTCTTGCCATGTTGTTCTCACCGAATTTCTTCCCAAGTGGGGAATCACAACAGAGCTCGTCAAAGGTAATGACCCAGCGGCTTGGGAAAAAGCTTTGAGTCAACCAACTAAAGTCGTATTTATCGAAACACCAAGTAATCCGATGATGGATATTGTAGATATTGCAATGGTGAGCGAACTTGCACATAAAGTTGGTGCAACAGTAATTGTCGATAACGTTATGGCCTCACCAATTTTGCAAAAACCTCTTCACCATGGTGCCGATGTTGTTATGTATTCAGCAACCAAACACATTGATGGCCAAGGTCGGGTTCTTGCCGGCGCAGTGCTCGGTTCTTTCGAATATATTCACGAAAAACTTATTCCATTCAATCGCCATACAGGACCCGCACTAAGTCCTTTCAATGCATGGGTCCTTGTGAAATCACTTGAAACTCTCGACATGCGTGTAGAGCGCATGACAAGTAACGCTCAAGCAATTGCGGAATTTCTCGAAGGCCGCAAAGAGATTAAGAGTGTTCGCTATCCAGGTTTGAAGTCACACCCAGAGCATGCGATTGTGAAGAAGCAGATGAGTGGCGGCGGAACCACAATTGGAATCGAGTTTGCTGGCACTCAAAAGGATGCCTTCAAATTCATGGATGCCCTCAAAGTTATTGATATTTCTAATAATTTGGGTGACAGCAAATCACTTATTACTCATCCATCCACAACCACGCATCGTCGTCTATCGCCTGAGATTCAAGCAGAGATGGGAATTACACCAAGCGTTCTACGACTTTCAGTGGGGCTAGAGCATTCAACTGATTTGATAAAAGATCTAACTCAAGCCCTTAGTTAAGAAGCTGAGCAACAACTAAAAGGCCTGATAATAAACTCAAGTAAGTAATTGACCATTGAAAAATCTTTCCCGCAACTTTATTGTAATCTGGGGAATTCTCTTTTAGCGCAATGAGTTCGTGTGCAAAAACTAACCCGAGGCCAATAGTTGTAAGCATTACCCATAGTGGAAGTCCTGCAGCAAAGACTAACCACATCGACGAAAGCATCATCGCAATTGTGTGAAACCACATTTCTCTGTGCACGCGTCCACGAGTTGCAACAGATGGCAACATTGGAATTCCAGCGGCGGTGTATTCATCTTTATATTTAATTGCTAGTGCCCAAAAATGTGGTGGCGTCCAGAAGAAAATCACCATAAAGAATGCCACTGCAGCCCACGATAAAGAGTTAGTTACTGCCGCCCAACCAATAAATACGGGCATGCAACCTGCTGCACCGCCCCACACAATATTTTGATTGGTGCGACGCTTGAGGCCCATTGTGTAAACAAGAACATAAAACAATATTGCAATCAATGACATCAATGTTGCCATCGGTGTTGTAAAGAACCAAAAAATTACTAAAGATAAAATCCCAATAGCAGTTGCAAAAATAGTTGCCTGTGTTTTTGAAATAACACCTGTAACTAATGGACGCTTTGATGTTCGCGCCATCAGTGCATCAGATTCACTTTCAATAACCATGTTGAATGCATTTGCACTTCCTGCAGCTAAAGTGCCAGCAAAAATTGTTGCAAACGTTAGCCCCAAGGGCGGTAGGCCTTTTTGAGCCAAAACCATGGCAGGTAAAGTAGAAACCAAGAGGAGTTCAACGACCCGAAGTTTCATCAGATCCATATATCCACGCGTAGTTGAGCTCACCCCGAAAGATTACTCAGCAAAGTTCAGTGCTGCTCTCAGATTCTTCTCAGACTCCCGCTCTATCTTTTCCACATGACACCTCCAAAGAAGCCTGAATGGTTTGAAATCACTGATAAAGACAATGCTGCCTCGGTTCGCCGAGTATCTAAGGCTCTGCCTGCAATTGCCCTTGGCTCTGCACTCTTGATCATTGGTGCGGGAGTTGTATTCGCACAGTCACAGGATCAAGCACCTGCTACAGCGGTTGAAGCAGTTGTTGCCAGTGCGCAGCCAGTTACTGAAAGTGCGCCAGAAGCGAGTGCACCAGTGAGTGCATCGCCTTCAATTCGAGTACAGAATGTAAGAACGCAGAGCGAAACAACTCAGACTGAGGTAGCACCTGTTGCAACTAAAGCAGTTGTTACACCAAAAGCTCCTGGGCTAACAATGCCTACAGG
>CAIOIJ010000071.1 GCA_903858325.1 uncultured Actinomycetes bacterium | reverse complement strand
TTGACACCCTTGCGCATGAGCCAGAAGCCATCAGTGAATTTCATAGAGCGAACTTATCACTGCGCCTAAGTAAGGGAAAGTGTGAATTACAGCGGAATATTGCCGTGGTTACCACGACGATGTGGAGCAAGTGCAATAGCTTCGGCAATCACTCTACGTGAATGTTGCGGTTGAACAATTTCATCCACTGCACCAATTTCAATTGCACGCGCAACCCCACCTGAAACTTTTTCATGTTCTGCTGCAAGTTCTAACTCCATGGATTCGCGCTGATCAGCAGGTAAGTCTGCGAGTAATCGGCGATGCAATACTCGAACTGCTGCCACGGCGCCCATTACCGAAACTTCTGCATCGGGCCAGGCCAGAACTTTTGTTGCACCGAGTGCCTTTGAATTCATTGCAACGTAAGCACCACCATATGCGCGGCGCGTAATCAAAGTAATGCGAGGAACTACGGCTTCACCAAATGCATGCAGCAGTTTTGCGCCACGTCGTACAGCGCCTTCCCACTCTTGGCCAGCACCCGGAAGAAAACCAGGAACATCAGCAATAACAATAAGCGGAATTCCGAAAGCGTCGCATGTACGAACAAAGCGTGCAGCTTTTTCACTCGCTGATGAATCGAGCACGCCACCTAAGTGTTGAGGATTATTTGCAACAACACCCACTGTACGTCCACCAAGACGCCCAAGCGTTGTAACCATATTTTCAGCCCACATTTGCAGCAGTTCAAGTTTTTCGCCATCTGAATCTAAAAGCGCATTGACCAAAGGATGCACTTCATATGCGCGCTTATTTGTTGCAGCGACCAGAGGGGCCAAATCAAAGTCAGCAAGCTTTGTACTTATATGTCCCTGATTAGCAAATAGTGCGGCAAGATCGCGCGTCATTTCGAATGCTTCATCTTCTGTATGTGCAATGAGGTGAGCTAAGCCGCTATTTTTACGGTGAGCATCTGGACCGCCAAGACCTTCCATATCAACTTTTTCACCCGTAACACTCTTTACAACATCTGGACCTGTAACAAATATTCTTCCTTCGGGTGCAAGAACTACGACATCTGTCATTGCAGGGCCATATGCACCACCGCCGGCAGTTGGTCCAAGCACCAATGAAAGTTGTGGAATTTTTCCACTTGCCAAAATAATTGATTGAAAGACTTCACCGAATGCATTCAGTGATGAAACTCCATCGCGCAAACGTGCTCCACCTGAATGCCAGAGCCCAATGATTGGCAACTGCGCAGCCATCGCTGCTCTATATGCACTGACAATAACTTGCGCGCCTTCAACACCGAGTGCACCACCTTGGATCGTTGCATCGGATGCAAATACAACAACGCGATTTCCTTTTATAGAACCAGTTGCCGCAATCATTCCTGAAGCGTCACGCGGAGTAAGTAATTCAATTGTGGAAGGGTCGAGCAGGCGCCCAATGCGCAGCTGGGGATCGCGCGAATCAGTAGTCATTTTTATAAGGACTTAAAGACCAATACAACATTGTGACCACCAAAACCGAATGAGTCATTGAGTGCAGCAATATCACCAGCTGGAAGTGCACGTGGTTTTTCGCGTACTACATCGATAGTTACTGCAGGATCCAAATTATCAATATTGATTGTTGGGGGAGCCATACGATCTTGAATCGCCTTTACAAGAAATACAGATTCAATTGCGCCTGCGCCACCAAGTAAGTGACCAGTCATTGATTTCGTTGCAGAGACTGCAACGTGGTCAGCATCTACGCCAAGTGCTGCGCGAAGAGCATTAGCTTCTGCAACATCTCCCGCAGGAGTTGATGTTGCATGTGCATTCAAGTGAACAATATCTTTTGTTGAAAGATTGGAATCACGGAGTGCAAATTTGATTGCGCGCTGCACTCCAGCGCCATCAGGATCTGGAGCTGCAATGTGGTAACCATCAGAAGTCAGACCTTGTCCCGCAATTTCGCAATAAATCTTGGCACCGCGCGCTTTTGCATGTTCGTACTCTTCAAGAATGAGAACGCCGCCGCCTTCGCCAAGAACAAAACCATCGCGATCAAGATCGTAAGGTCGTGATGCACGTGCTGGATCATCATTGCGAGTCGAAAGTGCTTTCATCGCGGCAAAGCCAGCCATCGGCAATTGATGTACTGCTGCTTCAACACCACCGCTGACAATAATGTCGGCGCGATTACTTCTAATCATTTCAAGTGCGTAACCCACTGCTTCAGCACCTGATGCACAAGCACTCACTGGTGTATGCACGCCAGCTTTAGCTTGAAGTTCTAAACCAACATTTGCGGCAGGGCCATTAGGCATAAGCATTGGCACGGTATGTGGACTTACAAGTCGGGAACCTTTGTTATTCAAGATGTCATATTGGTCGAGCATCGTGATGACTCCACCGATACCTGATGCGATAACTACGCCGAGGCGTTCCTTATCGATATCGGGTGAGCCAGCATCTTTCCAGGCCTCGCGAGATGCAATGAGTGCAAATTGTTCTGATCTATCTAATCTGCGTATCTCTACACGTTCCATCTGCTCGCTTGGTTCAATTGCTACACGAGCGGCAAATGAAACGGGAAGTAGAGATGTCCATTCTTCAGTCAGAGTACGAACGCCACTTTTTCCGGCGAGGAGTGCAGACCACGTGGTGAGAACATCTCCGCCAAGGGGAGTTGTTGCACCAAGTCCTGTAACTACGACTCGACGTTGTGACATGTACGCAGACCTATTAGGAATTAGTTACTTTGCAGCGTTGACGATGAAATCAACTGCATCGCCAACTGTGACAAGGTCAGTTACTTTCTCATCAGGAATCTTTACACCGAAGCGCTCTTCAGCTGCTACAACAACTTCAACCATGCTGAGTGAATCTACTTCTAGATCATCTGTGAAGTTCTTACCAAGTTCGATTGATGCTGCAGGAATACCCGCTACTTCTTCAACAATCTCTTTTAGTCCTGCTAGTACATCTGCTGGTGAAAGTGCCATCTTTTTATTCCCTAACGTTTCGATTGATGAACAGGTGGTAATTCTCTCTGATACAGGTGCTTACTTACGAGTATTGACTGCCGTATTGCGCGCGTGAGTGAGAGAAATCTCAAGGAGCAGGGGGGAGCCTCACTACCTGCCCTGCGTAAACCAAGCCTGCGCCATACCCAATAAGCAAGGCAGTTTTCCCGTAAAGATCAGGGCGCTGCGTAAGTAAAGAATCCATTGCTATAGGAATTGATGCCGCAGATGTATTTCCATTTGTTTTAATGTCATTTGAAATTACAACAGAGTCAGGCATCTTCATTTCTTTGGCCATTGTTTCAATAATTCGAATATTTGCTTGGTGTGGAATGAAAACATCTAAATCATTGACGCTCATTCCTGCAGCATCGAGTGCGCGCAAACCAGCCTTACTCATTGCATAAACTGCCCAACGAAAAACTGCTTGACCTTGTTGCGCGATATTTGGCCATCCAAGATCTGCAACACCAAGTTTGGGATTCTTTTTGAAATCCAAATATGAAGGATTGAGAATAATTGCATCACGCGAATCAGCATCTGATCCCCATTCAGTTGGTCCAATACCAACTTCAGCGCTTTGCCCAATGACTACCGCACCTGCGCCATCAGCAAAAATAAATGCTGTAGCGCGATCGTCGGGATCTGTGTAATCACTAAGTTTTTCTACGCCTACAACTAAAACATTCTTAGAAGTTCCACCACGTACTAAATCACTTGCCATTGCAACGCCATAACAAAATCCTGCACACGCTGCGCTGATATCAAATGCTGCAGCTTTTGGATTTCCAAGTGCCACGATGAGCTCTGTTGCAGCACTCGGTGCTTGGAAAGGGTAAGAAATTGTTGCAAGAATTACGGTGTCGATATCTTCAATTGTTAGCTTTGCACGTGAGAGTGCTTGCTCGCATGCAGCTTTTGCCATCGTAATAACTGTTTCATCATCGCCAGCAAATCTGCGAGTTTCGATTCCAGTGCGTTGAACAATCCACTCATCAGTTGAGTCGATGCGATCAACAATTTCAGAGTTAGGAACAATTCGACGCGGACGATATGCACCGACCGAGAGAATGGCGCTATTTCCGGTAGGAGCGCTCTTTATTTTCATAGGTGCCCCTTCGCAAACTCACGTGCCTTATCAATATCTTCTGCGCTCTTGAGCGCCAGCGTTTCAATCTGAGGAACACATCGTTTGAGTAAGCCAACCAGAGTTCCTGCTGGTGCAAGTTCAATGACACCCGTTACGCCCAATGAATTCAATCTCTCCATACATAAATCCCAGCGCACAGGGTTTGCGATCTGATTGATGATGCGCTCAAGCACGAGTGCGCCATCACTTATTACTTCACCATCTTTATTAGAAATGACCTGAATTCTCGGAGTATGCGTAGGCATTGTTGAGGCGAGGCTGCGTAATGGTTCCACCGCACTTGCCATATAAGAGGTATGAAATGCACCGGCAACTGCGAGCGCCCTGACTCGTGAACCTGAAGGTGCATTCTCACTCAGTGCGGCAAGTGCAGCTAAGTCACCCGCTGCAACAATTTGTCCGCCACCATTTTCATTTGCCGCAATGAGTCCCAAAGAATCGAGTGCGCTAATAACATCGGTGCGCTCGCCACCTAGCACTGCAGCCATCCCAGAAGGTTGTTGCGCCGCAGCTTTTGCCATCTCTAATCCGCGTGCGCGCACCAAATGCAAAGCATCTTCGTGAGAAATTGCACCAGAGAGCGCCGCAACAGTTATCTCGCCAACAGAGTGACCCGAAGTAACGCTGTAGTTTTCGATTCCCAATGCCCTGGCCGATAATAATCCGGCGGCAACAATGAGTGGCTGAGCATTAGCAGTATCTTTTATTTCATCGGCATCAGCAGTTGTACCTAAAGCAAGAAGGTCTAAACCAATTGCATCAGACCAAGAAGTGAGAAGAGATTTGTTGGTTTCATCCTCAATCCAAGAATTGAGCATTCCAGGAGTTTGACTTCCTTGACCAGGGGCAATAACTGCAAGCATGGTTTGAATATTACGCGACTACTGCTGAGTAAGTGAAACTACGAGACTCGCGCTTCGTGTACTTGCTGAAATTCTTGCTCGAAATGGTTAGGAAAATTTGGAAAATATAGTTGGCTGTTTTCAGTACTGCGCTTGAAAATGAGTTTTCCCAATTCAATACTCATCAAAATTATTGCGGCAGGCAAGAGATCAAAAGATCTTTTGAAGAACCACGGTGTTCCATTTCGAAGCATCCATGACATCGATTCACGTTTAGATTTCACTTCTGGTTGAACAATTTCTATATCTTTGATGTTCCAATATTTCTTGAGAATTTCCCTGAAATGAAAAGCAATCATTTGATGCCCCAACCTACTTGGATGCATACGATCGATATGCCACACTTTTCTCTCATAGATGTTTGCAATTTTTCTAGTATGTAATACGTGTGAATTGAACTCGCGTGCAACTGCATACGTTGCTGCATTGACTGCATTGACTCGCCTGCGCAAAACTCTGGCCAGAATTTGGGGTATTGGAAGAATTTGTGTTGGATCATGAAGTTGTAATAGCAAAATTTGAACATTGAGTTTGTCGAGCGAAGAAACAATCTCTCTCAGGTTTGTGTAGAAAGCCTCAGGTGAGAAACCATTACGAAGTAAGTCATTGCCTCCTACAATTACTGCGGCAATATCAGGTTTGTAGTCCAGCGCTTTAGGAAGTTGTGTTTTTAGAACTTCTACAGATTGC
>CAIOIJ010000070.1 GCA_903858325.1 uncultured Actinomycetes bacterium | reverse complement strand
GCGGTTCAATTTATGTTGAAGTCTGCTCTGTATGTCACCCGTTCTACACCGGCAAGCAGCGCATCCTCGATACTGGTGGACGCGTAGCTAAGTTCGAAGAGCGTTTCGGTAAGAAGAAGTAGCTTTCCTAAAGACCGCAATTTCGCCTCCAGCAATGGTGGCGATTGCGGTCTTTTGCTTTCTATTGAAAATATTTTTGATTACATCAAGAAAGGAGAAGCTAGATGACTAATGATCGTTTCGCATCTGCGCATGAAATGGTGCGCGAATATGCAGAACTTGAATTGAAGATGGCCGATCCCTCTATTCATGATGATCAAGGCAAAGCCCGACAACTCGGGCGACGTTATGCCCAGTTAGGTCCAGTCGTTGCTGGCTTTCATGCATGGAAGAGTGCCGAAGATGATTTAGCTGCTGCGCGCGAACTCGCAGAAGTTGATGCAGATTTTGCAACAGAGATTCCTGCCCTTGAAGAGACACGTGATTTAGCTGCAACAAAATTGGAAGAATTGTTATTGCCTCGCGACCCTAATGATGATCGCGATGTCATTTTGGAAGTAAAAGCTGGAGCAGGTGGAGATGAATCCGCACTCTTCGCCGGCGATCTCTTGCGAATGTATTTACGTTATGCAGAAAAGCATGGATGGAAGACAGAAGTAATCGATGCCACAGAAAGTGAAATGGGTGGCTATAAAGATATTTCCATTGCAATTAAATCTAAAGGAATAGCTGCGCCAGGTGAATCACCGTACGCGCGCTTGAAATTTGAAGGTGGCGTGCATCGAGTGCAACGTGTACCTGAAACGGAATCACAAGGCCGAATTCATACATCTGCTGCAGGAGTTTTGATTCTGCCTGAAGCCGAAGAGATTGATGTTGATCTCAATATGAACGATGTACGAGTCGATGTTTACCGCTCCTCTGGCCCTGGTGGTCAGAGCGTAAATACAACCGACTCTGCGGTTCGCCTCACACATGTTCCTACAGGAATCGTTGTCTCTTGCCAGAACGAGAAGAGCCAATTGCAGAACAAGGAGTCGGCACTTCGTATTTTGCGCGCGAGACTCTTAGCTGATGCGCAAGAGAAAGCCGATGCAATTGCGTCAGCAGAACGCAAAAGCCAAGTACGCACAGTGGATCGCAGCGAGCGAATCCGCACATATAACTTTCCTGAAAATCGCCTCAGTGATCACCGCGTCAATTTCAAATCTAACAATCTCGATTCTGTTCTCAATGGCGAACTCGATGATGTTATTCAGGCGCTATTAGATGCCGATAAAGCAGCGCGTCTGGCATCGACTAACTAAACATTATGAATATCAAAGAGCTATTGCGCGATGCAAAGAGCCAACTTGATGAATCTGGAATCTCACAAGTAGATGCCGAGCACTTACTGGCTCACTGCCTTGGAATTTCGCGGATGGATTTACATAATCCAGTCGTTGTCGAAAATACTCTTTCAAATCTGACAGATCATGAAACAGTTGAAGAAACTTTTTATACCTTGGTAGATCGCCGCATAGGCCACGAACCATTGCAATATCTCACTGGCTTGGCACCTTTTCGACATTTAGAAGTTGAAGTAGGTCCAGGAGTTTTAGTGCCACGTCCCGAGAGCGAATTATTAGTAGATGCAGTATTGCAACATATTTCTAATTTAGAAGGAATCGTCAGTGTTGTTGATTTAGGCGCAGGTTCTGGCGCGCTATCTCTTGCCATTGCAACAGAGGCGGAAAATGCGCGAGTCATCGCTGTAGAAAAAAGCCCCGAAGCAATTTATTGGTTGAAGCGCAATGTTTCCCGAATAGATGAAAAGGTTCGAATTGTCGAAGGCGATGTTTCACAAGTTCTTATTGGTGTGAAATGCGATTTAGTAATAGCTAATCCTCCATACATTCCCAATGATCAAAAATTGCCTCGTGATGTTGCAGGTTTCGAACCCCATATTGCTCTCTTTGGTGGCCCAACTGGAATGGAGATTCCACGCCAATTTATTGCCGCCGCTGCGCGACTTTTGAAATCTGGGGGAGTCCTGGTTATCGAGCACACTGAAGAACAAGGTCTTGTCATCGAAGCCGAATTAGCATTAGATTTTGCAAACGTTGTGTTGCATCGCGATCTCAATGATCGACCACGATGGACCAGCGCGGTAAGGAGATAATTTTGGCGCAAGATGTAGATCTCAAATCGGGCGAACTCCTCAAACATGTTGCAATTGCCGCGAAAGCGATTCGAGATGGTTATCTGATTGCAATTCCACTTGAACATCATTACGCCTTTGCTTGTGATGCTTTCAAAGCAGACTCTGTACGTGCCATGCATGTATTGCGCAGAGATGAATTAGGAATTGCCGCTCAAGTTTTGATTCCTGATGCAAAGACTGCCAATGGTGTTGCGCGCGAAATATCGCCGAGTGTGCAAGCGTTGATGAAAAAGTTTTGGCCGGGTTTGCTCTCCTTTAATCTTCGCCCACAAAGAGGTTTGACGTGGGATCTGGGAGATGCCGGTGCGCTAGATCAAGTGAGTTTTCGAGTCCCGAAATCAAAATTTGTTCGCGAACTCCTCAAAGAGATAGGGCCGATTGCAATTGGTAGTGCCGCATTTGCAAATCAAGCTCCACTTCGCAAAATGTCTGACATCATGGTTTTGGAATCCGCACTTGCTGCAAAGTTTGATGCAGGATTATTGAAAAAAGGCAGGCTCTCAACAATTCTTGAGGCCGATGACCATGGAATCACAATGTTGCGTGAAGGCGCTATCTCTTTAGATGAGATACACGCGATAGCGCCCGAGGTATCCACGCAACTTTCATAATCAGGCTATAGGGTTTGACCATGTCCTCTGAAACTTTTTACGGCCCAGATTTTGATCTTCTCAGCAAGCAAGATCCCGATATCGCTGCAGTTCTACTCTCTGAACTCAAACGCCAACAGCAGAATTTGCAACTCATTGCCTCCGAGAACTTCACATCCCGCGCAGTACTTGCAGCGCTTGGCTCCACTCTTTCAAATAAGTATGCCGAGGGCTATCCAGGAAAGCGTTACTACGGAGGTTGCGAAGAAGTAGATAAAGTTGAAATCTTGGCGATTGATCGCGCCAAAGAATTATTTGGCGCAGAGCATGCCAACGTGCAACCACACTCAGGAGCAAGTGCAAATGTTGCTGTCTATCAGGCATTTACTAAGCCCGGAGATACAGTGCTTGCAATGTCACTTCCACATGGTGGCCACCTCACTCATGGTTCGAAAGTTAATTTTTCAGGAAAGTGGTTCAACGTCGAGTCATACGGCGTTCGTCAAGATACCGAACTCATTGATTACGATGAATTGCGCGACTTAGCTATCAAACACAAGCCAAAGATGATTTGTTCTGGAGCAACCGCTTACCCAAGCCTTATCGACTTCGAAAAAGTTCGCGCTATTTGCGATGAAGTTGGTGCGATTATGTGGGTGGATGCAGCTCACTTCATTGGCTTAGTTGCAGGAAAAGCAATTCCATCACCTGTTCCTTATGCAGATGTTGTCTCATTTACCACTCATAAAGTTTTGCGTGGTCCACGAGGTGGAATGATTCTTACAAAAGCACAACATGCACCCGCCATTGATAAAGCTGTATTTCCCGGAATGCAAGGCGGACCAATCATGTCTGCAGTTGCAGGAAAAGCAGTTGCGCTCAAAGAATGCGCACAACCTGCATATCAAAAGTATGCAAAAGATGTCATTGTGAATGCACAAGCCCTTGCAGCTGCCCTTGAGAAAGAAGGGATGCGCGCTGTATCCGGTGGCACACAAACTCACCTTGCACTCATTGATATTCGCGCAACTGGCGTAAATGGAAAAGTTGCCGATGAGCGTTGTGGCGCTGCAGGCATCGTGCTCAATAAGAATTCAATACCTTTTGACCCAGAAGCACCTTCTGTCACAAGTGGTATTCGTGTTGGTAGCCCTGCAACAACAACACAGGGAATGGGCGTTGAAGAGATGAAAATGATTGCATCATTCATCGCGCGCGCAATCAAGACTGGAGATAACGAAAAGTCTGCACAAGAGATCAAAAATGATGTGCACGCATTGACTGCGCGATTCC
The DNA here is from genome assembly GCA_903858325.1 of uncultured Actinomycetes bacterium. Lineage (GTDB taxonomy): Bacteria > Actinomycetota > Actinomycetes > Nanopelagicales > Nanopelagicaceae > Planktophila. The sequence goes on along the minus strand of CAIOIJ010000070.1, from coordinate 4,989 downwards.
CTATTTACACTGCCTAATTACCTATGCGCGAATATCTCATCACACTGCTAATTTCGGCAGCGCTCTGTTTTTTCATAACTCCTTTTGTTCGAAAGTTTGCGATTCGCTTTGGCGCAGTTGCCGATATTAGATCTCGAGATATTCACACATTACCAACGCCGCGATGGGGTGGCGTAGCTATGTGGCTCGCTATGACATTTACCTTTCTTATAGTCAATAACTTGCCGCTCGTTGGAAAATCTTTTGGCCATGAAACGCAAGGAATCTTTTTAGCAGCAACATTTGTGGTTCTACTTGGAATGGCCGATGACCGCTTTCAATTGGATGCACTTACTAAGTTGGCTGGCCAAGCACTTGCTGCAGGCATTCTCTTGATTTATGGAATTCAAATCTTATGGGTTCCAATCAATGGCGTAATTACTTTGCCTGCAAGTATTGGCCAACTCATCACAGTTCTCATTGTTCTCATCACGATCAATGCGGTGAACTTCATTGATGGCATGGATGGCCTTGCTGCAGGAATAGTTGCCATTGCGGGAATCGCCTTCTTTGCTTTTGCATATCTATTAGCTGTTGATTATGGCTTTAGCCGTGCAGGTGCTCCATCACTTACTACTGCCGTGCTTATCGGTGTATGTATTGGCTTTTTGCCACATAATGCACACCCAGCAAAGATATTTATGGGTGATTCTGGATCAATGCTCTTAGGTTTATTACTTGCTGCAGCCTCAATAACTTTGACGGGACAAATTGATCCCAATGCAATTTCTGCAGAAAAACTTGGTCCAACGTTATTGCCACTATTACTCCCATTTGCAGTTCTTGCAATTCCACTTGCAGATTTAGTTCTGGCAGTGCTTCGACGACTCAAAGCAGGCAAGTCTCCATTTGCACCAGATAAAGAGCATTTACATCATCGCTTAATGAGTGCGGGCAATTCGCAACTCAAGACAGCGATCATTATGTATTTTTGGACAGCGACAATCGCATTTCCAGTCAGCATCTCCGCCTTTGCCCCGATTTGGATTGCAATTCTTCTTGCAATCGCAATGGCGACATTCACACTCTTTCTTTCAAAACGTCCTAAAGTGTTGGCATGACAGATACTTCAACAGAGCGCGATCTATTGCGCGGTGCATTGATCCCATCACTTGCAGTGGGAGTCCTTGCGATAATTATTTCAACCGTTACCAGAGGTAGCTCAGGCTTCATGGGCGCACTATTGGCGCAGCTTGTTGTTGTTATGTATTTCGCTGTCCATATTGGAGTTTCAAAGATTTCTCGAAACCTAGATCCCATGAGCACCATGGCCCTTGCTCTATTTTCATATTTCGCAAAATTTATTCTTTTGGGCGCATTCCTCTTTGTGCTTACACGTATGACTTCTCGCGAAAGCATCGACCGTGGCGCATTTGGCATCACCGCGATAACATTGACCTTTGCTTGGCTCGGGGGCGAGATACGTAGTTATCTCAAACTCAAATTACATCTGCCATTGCCAGGCCAGAAAGGTTGACTATGAAGCGCGAAGAGAATGCACTCTGGTCCATTTTCGGCTACCTCCTTTCCGGCCTACTTTTCTGGGGCGGGGTCGGCTGGGCTCTCGATAGCTGGCTTGGCACCACATATCTCCTTTTGGTCGGCCTTTTGGTGGGAATGGGCGCTTCCCTCTATCTCGTCTGGCTGCGCTTCGGCCGGGAGTAAGTGACTCGTTACACGCCTGGGCGCGCCCTCGCCGATTTCACAGCAAGTACCCCTCTCGCATAAGGTTACGTATCCCCACAGTCTTGCCCATTTAGTTTTTTAGCGAAGTTGAGGAGTATGTGTGCGCTCGTTAGTACGTTTTAGCGCAGAAGGCGAAGGCTTCGTCCCGCCTAGCAGTAATGACTTCAACCTCCCTCCAGTATTTGGCAACAACATTTACACAACAAAACCAATTTTGATGGTCTTCTTTTCAGTAATTGTGATTTCAGTTTTCTTCATTGCAGCATCACGTAAGGCAGCAATTGTTCCCTCAAAGCTTCAATTTGCTGGCGAAAGTATTTACGCATTCGTTCGCAATGATCTAGCGCGCGATGTAATCGGCCACGAATTCATGAAGTTTGTGCCGTACCTCTTCACTTTATTTACATTCATTTTGACCAATAATATTTTTGGAATTGTTCCGCTATTGCAATTCCCGGCAATGTCGCGCGTGAGTTTTCCTTATGTGTTAGCAGTCTTTACATTTGTAATTTTTCATTACGTTGGAATCCGCAAGCAAGGCCTTGGTAAATATGTAAAAGACATTATGTTTATGCCAGGTGTACCTAAAGCGGTTTATATTCTTTTGACGCCAATTGAATTAGCAACATTCTTCTTAGTTCGTCCGCTAACTCTTTCTCTTCGTTTATTTGCAAATATGTTTGCGGGCCACTTGTTATTGCTCGTATTTATTATGGGTGGAGATCATCTACTCAAAGGTGTAATTGGTTTGAAGCTTGTAAGTCCATTTGCTTTTGCATTTGGTATCGGTCTTACATTCTTCGAATTCATGGTTCAGTGTCTACAGGCGTACATCTTTACTCTGTTGACAGCGCTCTACATCGCCGGTGCACTTGCCGACGAGCACTAAAGAAGTACATCTCTACCCAATAAACCACTAAGAAAGATCTACGAAAGGTAAGAAAAATGACAGGCACACTCAACCTGGTCGGTTATGGCCTCTCTGCAATTGGACCCGCAATTGCAACAGGAATGATCTTCGCTGCATATATCAGTGGCGTAGCACGTCAGCCAGAAGCACGTAGCGTTCTCCAGCCAATCGCGTTCCTTGGGTTCGCACTTGCTGAAGCTCTCGCACTCTTCGGTCTCGTTCTCGCATTCGTTCTCTAATTAGGGATAAAGAATGCAATTTGTAAATTTGGCTGAAGCAGAGAAGATAAATCCGCTGATTCCTCACACTGCTGAATTAGTAGTGGGATTCATCGCATTTAGCTTGCTCTTCATCGTCTTGCGTTCCAAAGTTGTGCCAATGTTTGAAAAGGCATTTACTGAACGCACTAATGCAATTCAAGGTGGCATGGAGCGTGCTGAACAAGCACAGCTCGAGGCGCAACGCGCTCTCGTCCAGTACAACGAGCAACTTTCTAAAGCTCGCGAAGAAGCACAAACTCTTCGCGAAGAAGCTCGCGTACAAGGTTCAGCAATCATCGAAGAATTGCGTACAAAGGCGCAAGAAGAAGCAGCACGTATCACTGCAACAGCACACGCATCAATCGAAGCAGAGCGTCAACAAGCAATCACTTCACTTCGCGGTGAAGTCGGAGCACTCGCTGTTGAACTCGCATCAAAGATTGTTGGCGAAGCGCTAGATGACCAGGCACGTCAATCACGTGTAGTCGATCGCTTTCTTGATGATCTAGAGAAGTCAAAGTAAGGAAGAACAATGAGAGCGCACTTGGGTGGCAGCAGCCGTCAATCATTAGTGATTGCACGCGGCAAGCTAGATGCTGCCGTAAAAGGCGCAACCGTCGAAAGCGCATCTGCGCTGAGCAGTGAACTCTTCTTTATCGGCGACACCTTCGAAAGTAATATTGCAATTCGCCGCGCAATTACCGATCCTTCACGAGATGGCGCTTCTAAGGCAGCGCTTCTCAAAGATCTTTTCGGTAAAAGCGTAGGAGTTACAGCCCTTACGTTAGTTACAGAAGTCAGCGCGCTGCGTTGGTCTGCAACTAAAGATTTGGTGCAAGTTCTAGAACAATTGGCAATTGAAGCTGAAGCATCGGCTGCAAATATTGCGGGCGAACTTGATCGCGTAGAAGAAGAGATTTTCACGGTTTCTCGCGCAGTTGCCACTAACTATGAACTTCGCACAGCGCTTACATCGCCAGCAGCAGTTGCAAAGGCAGCACTTGTCAACGAATTGCTTGGAAAGAATTCTTCTCAATCAACAGTAAAGCTAGTTTCGCATCTTGTTGAAAACTGGAGAGCTCGCAGCGTTGAATCAGCATTTTCAGATTATGAATATGCCCTTGCCGCCCGTCGCGATCGCTTGATTGCACTTGTACGTGTTGCAGCGCCACTTTCGCCAGTCCAGCACACACGTCTTATTGATGCTCTAACAAAGCAAGCGGGCCAACCAGTTCGCGTCAATGTTGAAGTTGATAAGTCAATTGTTGGTGGAGTTTCAATCAAGTATGCAGATGAGTTAGTTGATGGCTCGGTTTCACATCGTTTAGCTGGTGCAGGCCGTGCACTCGCTGGAAGTAATTGATTTAGGTTCACAGAAGTTTTATAAGAAAAAGACAAAGGGAGATAGACATGGCAGAGCTCAAGATCAACCCAGAAGAAATTCGGGGCGCCTTAGCGAACTTCGTTAAGTCATACGATCCAGGCGTAGCAGCACGCGATGAGGTTGGAACCGTTAGCCAAGCAGGCGATGGCATCGCACGCGTTGAAGGATTGCCTTCAACTATGGCTAACGAACTCTTGCAGTTCGAAAATGGAACCCTAGGTCTTGCACTCAACCTCGACGTACGTGAAATCGGCGTTGTTATTTTGGGTGGTTACGAAGGAATTGAAGAAGGCACATCAGTTCGACGTACAGGAGAAATTCTCTCCGTTCCAGTCGGCGATGCATTCCTTGGTCGCGTAGTTGATCCACTTGGTCGTCCAATTGATGGCAAGGGCGAGATCAAAGCTGATGCACGTCGTGCACTTGAATTGCAGGCACCATCAGTTGTGCAACGCCAACCTGTAAAGGAGCCACTTGCAACTGGTATCAAAGCTATTGATGCGATGACAGCAATTGGTCGCGGACAGCGCCAGTTGATTATTGGTGACCGCCAGACAGGAAAGACTGCTGTAGCTGTTGACACAATTATTAACCAGAAAGAAAACTGGAAAACTGGAGATCCAAAGAAGCAAGTTAAATGTATCTATGTTGCTATTGGTCAAAAGGGTTCAACTATTGCATCCGTTAAAGCTGCTCTAGAAGAAGCTGGC
>CAIOIJ010000069.1 GCA_903858325.1 uncultured Actinomycetes bacterium | reverse complement strand
GTAATTGCATGAAGACCAAAACGAGTAGCAAGGACTCGGTCAAATGCTGATGGCGTTCCACCGCGTTGAATATGTCCTAGTACTGAGGTGCGAGCTTCTTTGCCAGTCTTTGCTTCAATTTGGGCTGAAAGCCATTCGCCAATTCCAGATAGTTTTACGTGACCGAAAGCATCAAGTGTCTGATCCTTTGTCTGCATGTCACCATCTTGAGGAATGGCACCTTCTGCAATAACAATAATTGGTGCAAAGCCGCTCTTGAATCGTGATTCGACCCATTCGCATACTTTATCAACTGAGAATTTTACTTCTGGAATCAAAATACATGCAGCTCCACCGGCAATACCAGAGTGCAATGCAATCCAACCTGCGTGGCGACCCATAACTTCAACTACGAGCGCGCGGTGGTGAGATTCTGCAGTCGTATGAAGGCGATCAATAGCCTCCATTGCAATATTTACTGATGTATCAAAACCAAATGTGTAATCAGTATTGTTGAGATCGTTATCGATTGTCTTTGGAACACCAATAACTTTTACTCCGAGTGCATCAAGCTTTGTTGCAACTCCGAGAGTATCTTCGCCACCGATAGCAATAAGTGCATCGATACCAGCTTTGGCAAGATTTTCTTTAATCTTTTCAACGCCATTTTCAATTTTGAATGGATTAGTGCGTGATGAACCAAGAATCGTTCCGCCACGAGGCAAAATTCCACGAGTTGTCGCAAGAGAAAGTTCCATTGTGAGTCCCTCAAGTGGACCCTTCCAACCATCTCTAAAACCTACAAACTCGTAACCGTATTCTTTTACGCCCTTGCGAACGACTGCACGAATTACAGCATTAAGACCTGGGCAATCTCCGCCACCTGTAAGGACACCAATACGCATCTCTATAACTCCAAAATATCTAGATTCTTATCCAGATTCGATGAATAAGTGAGGGAATACATCACGCTCACTTGTGGTCAACGTTGACTGGCACAGTCTAGCCTTGCCCTATGGCTAAGGAACAATTAATCGCAGGCGTAGATTCATCAACCCAATCGGTCAAGGTCGTCATTCGTGATGCATCTACTGGCGAACTCAAGCGGGAAGGGCGAGCAACTCACCCCGAAGGCACTGAAGTAGATCCGGCTGCATGGAAGGTTGCACTCGATAGTGCACTTGAAGAGGCGGGCGGACTGCGCGATGTTGAAGCAATCTCAATTGGCGGACAGCAACATGGAATGGTTGCACTCGATAGTGATGGCAAAGTAATTCGTAATGCACTTTTATGGAATGACACGCGCTCTGCTGATGCAGCTGATGATTTGAATAAAGAGCTCGGCGGAAATAGTGAAGCCGCTCGTAAAGTTGGTTCAGTTTTAGTTGCTTCATTTACTGCAACGAAACTTCGTTGGATGGCAGATCATGAAAATTCCAATGCAGCCAAAGTTGCAGCAGTTGCACTTCCCCACGATTGGCTCTCGTGGCAATTACAAGGTGCGAAAGATTTCTCAACTCTCTTTACAGATAGAAGTGATGCATCCGGTACAGGTTATTTTGATCCAACAACATCGCATTATCGAGAAGATATTGTGAAGCTTGCATTGCGTCACGATTCTGATGTTTACCTTCCAAAAATTATTGCACCCTCTTCATTTGGTGGAGAAACAATTGGCGGTGTGCCAATAGCTGCTGGTGCTGGTGATAATGCTGGCGCTGCACTTGGTCTGCAAGCAGAGCCAGGCGATGTTGTCGTCTCCCTTGGAACAAGTGGAACAGCTTTTGCAGTCTCTGAAACACCAACGCATGATTCAAGCGGAGCAGTTGCGGGATTTGCCGATGCAACTGGACGTTTCCTTCCATTGGTCTGCACTCTCAATGCCGCACGCATTTTTGATGCAGCAGCTGCAATTCTTGGAAAGAGCCACGATGAGGTTGGCCAACTAGCACTTGCAGCAGAACCTGGGGCACATGGCCTCACTCTTCTGCCTTATTTTGAAGGCGAACGAACACCGAATCGACCACATGCAACTGGCGTCTTTGATGGAATGAATCTTTCGAATTCAAATCAAAATGATATTGCGCGTGCAATGATCGAAGGAATGCTTGCTGGCCTAGCTGATGCCGTCGATGCACTTATTGCACTGGGAGTAAATGTAAATCGCATATTGCTCATTGGTGGCGCAGCTAAGAATCCTGCAATTGCACCAATTGCAAGCGCGCTCTTTGGTCGCGAAGTATTACTGCCACCTCCTGGTGAATATGTAGCTAATGGTGCAGCTCGACAAGCTGCTTGGGCATTACTTGGTGGAAAAACTGCACCCACTTGGAATCTTGGAGAAATATCACGTCATACATCAAAACCAACTCCACATGTGATGGAAAAGTATCGAAGCCTCAAAGCACGTACGGAAAATTGGTAATCCAAACCATTTCAGGTACATTCACACAACAATGACGCGACGTAACTGGATTCTCTTTGGTCTTACTGGTTTCTTATGGGGAATCCCGTACCTCTTTATCAAGGTAGCTGTACGCGATTACTCCCCCGCAATTGTTGTTTGTGGTCGCACTCTCATTGGCGCAGCGATTCTGATTCCGCTGGCAATGAAACAAGGATCACTTCGCTCAGCTCTCAAAGGAATTCGATATGTCGTTCCTTATGCATTCGCTGAAATGGTTGGACCCTGGATTCTTATTACAACTGCCGAAACAAAAATTAGTTCTGGTCTTGCCGGACTCTTAGTTGCCACAGTTCCTATTTGGTCAACAATTCTTACATCTCTACATGGCGATAAAAGCGTATGGAAAGCGCGTCGATTGTTCGGTATCGGTGTCGGATTTGTCGGTGTTGTAGCACTTGTTGGAATCGAAAGTATTACGGGAACAAGTAACCCATTAGCTATTGGCGCTGTGATTCTCTCTGCAATTCTTTATGCTTTTGCAACAATTCGCGTCACTCGCGCGCTACCAGGAGTCTCTGGCACAGCAATCAATGGCGTTGCAATGGCAATTACTGCAATCTTCTATTTACCACTTGCAATTCATCAGTGGCCAACGCAAACACCATCTGCGGCATCAACATCTTCACTCATTGCCCTTGGCGTATTTTCAACTGCCATGGCATTTGCGCTCTTCTTTATTGTCATGGACGAGATTGGACCTGCACGCGCATCACTCGTTACTTATATAAATACAGCGGTGGCCGTTATTTTAGGCGTCATTATTTTGTCTGAACCACTTACCTTGGGCATTCTTGTTGGACTGCCACTTGTTTTAGTTGGCTCATATTTCGCGAGTAAGAAATGACCCTATGGACACTTCGCAAGTAAGAGAGATTCTTGCATCGCATATTTCAAAGATTCGCATACATTCTTCACATGAACACATCGGTTCTATTGATTCTTTTGGGAAAAATACCAGTCCTTGGTTCCCTGTAGATATTAGGCCTGCCTTACCTCCATCCACAACTTCGCTTCTCGACTTATTGTTTTCTCCTTATACAACTCCTCAACTAACAGCAATGGGAGCCATCTACCCACCAGATGATGCCTTTACGGATGATGACGCTTTTCTAGAAGCGATTGGGATTCTTCGTCCAATTATAAAATCAAATGCAGGTATTGGAGTTTTAGTTTGTCTCGATCGCGGGCTCAAAATTCTTTACGGTATTGGCTTGAACGAAGCACTTCTTGATTCAAGTTTGAACTTATTGTTGAAATTGAATTTTGAAATAAAGAAAAGCTATTCAGATTACTTTCAATGGTTTAACGAAGTAATGGAAAAAACGGGAACTGACTCAATTCTTAAGCCTGTGCACCCTGAGTTCTTTCTGAGCGATTCACTCAAAGAAAATGCTGGAGAATTACGACACTCGATTCCGATAATGAGAATAGACTCATTGGTCGGCTTCCATCATGATGACAAAATTCTAGATTTTACAGGTGTTGAACGCGCTGCAGGATTCACTATCAAGAATTCTTCTAACGTGGATGAAATGATTACTTGGTTTTTCGGTATTTGTGACACTTTTGACGTTCGTTCTCTCAAGCAACTACAAGCTTATTCGCGCCCAATCTCAGTATTAGATTGCACGAGAGAAGAAATGTCTAAAGCACTAGACACGCTAATTACTGCCCGCGGAGATGGGGCTTTTGCAAAATATCGGGATGAAGCCCTAGTAGTCCAAAATTACATCCTACGTAGAATCTTAGAAGAGGCGGATATTCGTTCCCTGCCTTATCAAATTCATACGGGGATGACAAATTTGTCGCAATCAAATCCAGCACAGTTAGAATCCATGATTCAGCAATATCGAAATGTTTCTTTTGTTCTCCTGCATGCATATCCTTTTATTTCTGAAGCAAGTTACTTGGCAAGAAGTAATCCAAATGTATGGGTAGATACCTCTTGGTTAGTTCTGCAATCACCTGAAATTTTACAAATTGCGCTGAAGGAATACATCGGGATGGTCCCAGCAGACCGCATTTTTTCTTCAATTGATTCTATTTCGCTAGAGGAGTACGCGGGCGGAATTGCACTTACGCGAAGCATCTTGATTGATGTTTTGACCGAGAAAGTAGCAAGTAGTTTTCTCGATATTGAAGAGGCACTCTATGTTTCTGAAAGAGTTCTCGGCGGAAACTGCAAAGAGCTCCATCGACTCTAAACTACTTCTTCTCTCCAAAGCCTAGCTTTTCAAGGAGTTTCGGATCTCTCTGCCACTCTTTGGAAACCTTGATGTGAAGTCCCAAAAATATTCGAGCCCCTAGTTCACGTTCTATATCTGCACGGGCACGCATGCCAATATCTTTCAAGCGCTCACCTTGATGTCCAAGAAGAATCGCTCGCTGTGAATCACGCTCTACGTGAATCGTTGCATGGATATCGAAGAATGGGCGCGAACCTTTTTCTTCGCGTTCGGAAATTTCATCAATCGTTACCATAATTGAATGAGGTAATTCTTCGCGCGCGTCACGCAATGCGGCTTCGCGAATAAGTTCACAGATGAGTTGTTCGCTACCTTGATCACTTGTCATGCCTGCTGGGTAATACTCGGGACCTTGTGGAAGATTTTTACCGATGAGTTCGCTCAGTAAATCAATCTGTTCGTGAATTGCAGCCGATACCGGAATGATTTCATCCCACGTAAAGCCTTTTGCTAAATCCATGATGCCTGCAAGACGCAGT
>CAIOIJ010000068.1 GCA_903858325.1 uncultured Actinomycetes bacterium | reverse complement strand
TAACGCTTCATTAAAAAGCGAAGCGAGGTACCGATCGCTCTCGTTCGATCGGTACCTACGCTCGCGTGTTCCCATGGTGGCACTTTAGGGGCGAACCCTAAATTGCATCCACTCCGCGTTCACCTGTACGAACGCGAACAATCTGATCAACTGGCGTAGTCCACACTTTGCCATCTCCGATTGATCCCGTTGATGCAGCTTTAACGATTACATCCACCACGGATGATGCTTCGCTATCGTCGACCAACACTTCGAGTCTTACCTTTGGAACAAGATCAACCGTGTATTCAGCTCCACGATAAACCTCAGTGTGCCCCCTCTGGCGCCCGAATCCACTTGCCTCTGAAACAGTCATGCCATTGACGCCATGTGCTTGTAGAGCATTTTTTACATCATCGAGTTTGAATGGTTTGAGAATTGCAGTAATGAGTTTCATTAGAAAGAACCTCCACGTGATGAACTTGTCATTTCATAAGCGGTTTCGGCGTGCTCGCCAAGATCGATACCTTCGATTTCAACATCACGACTGACGCGGAATCCGATTGTCTTCTCGATAATAAATCCGAGAATCAAAGTAACAATGAATGAATATGCAGCAACTAAACCAACACCGAGTGCTTGCTTTCCAAGAAGTGCGCTTCCGCCTCCGTAGAGAAGACCATCAAGGCCGATGCTGTTGACTACATGAGTTCCGAAGATTCCAATTGAAAGTGATCCCCAGATTCCACCTACCAAGTGAACGCCGACAACATCGAGAGAGTCATCGAATCCGAACTTGTATTTCAGACTTACAGCAAGGGAACAGAGGATTCCTGCTACGAAGCCGATTACAACTGCAGCCCATGGAGCTACGAATGCACATGCTGGTGTGATAGCAACCAAACCGGCGACCGCACCTGATGCAGCACCTAGTGATGTTGGATGGCCATTGCGAATCTTTTCAACAAGGATCCAACCGATGAGTGCACCCGCGGTTGCAACTTGAGTATTCATAAATGCAAGTCCAGCAATTCCATTTGCTGCAAGCGATGATCCAGCGTTGAATCCAAACCATCCAAACCACAACAAACCAGAACCAAGTAGAACTAATGGCAATGAGTGTGGACGCATAGCTTCTTTACGCCATCCAACACGCTTTCCAAGAACAATCGCGAGTGCTAGGCCTGCAGCACCTGCATTGATGTGAACCGCGGTGCCGCCAGCAAAGTCCTCGAGACCTTTACCTGCAAGGAATCCAGTTCCTGTAACTGTGTCGCCAACTTTGTTTCCAAATGCAAATACCCAGTGTGCAACTGGGAAGTAAACAATTGTCGACCAGATTGCAACAAAGACTGCCCATGCTGTGAACTTTGTACGATCTGCAATTGCACCTGAAATAAGTGCAGGAGTAATAATTGCGAACATCAATTGAAATGCAGCAAAGACCAACAATGGAATTGGATAAATTCCACCATTATTAGTGAGTGCATTTACTTGACCGCCAAGCCCAGAGAGCGAGAAAGCTCCAAACCATGGTGATTCACCTTTGTAACCAAATGCCAATTCGAAACCATAGATAACCCACAGAACGCTAACAATTCCAATTGTTACCATCGACATCATCATCATATTTAGAACACTCTTTGTTCGAACCATTCCACCGTAAAAGAAAGCCAAACCAGGTGTCATGAGAAGAACGAGAGCGGTACTTGCCAACATCCAGGCGGTATCGCCGGAATTGAGAACAATCTCTTCCATTTATTTTCCTAACATAAAGGTGCGCTAGATATGCGCGAGAGTCTCGCCTTTGAGATGAGGCAAAGATGCACCACTTGAGTTACGGGAAATGGCGCCTTGTGTTACATCTGTGTTAAACCGCGAAGGTAACTTTCACTCTCAAAAGGGGCGAAATCCCCCTGTGATTCCCCGTGGCCAATCCATTTGATTGGGATTCCCAGTTCGGCCTCAATTGCTAAGGCCACCCCACCACGGGCACTTCCATCAAGTTTCGTCAGGATAATTCCGCTCACGCCAATACTTTCGGTAAAGATTCGGGCTTGCGAAATTCCATTGTGACCCGTTGTCGCATCAATGACCAAGAGCACCTCATTGATAGTCAAGACTTTTTCAACGACTCGCTTTACTTTGCCAAGTTCTGCCATCAGATCGTTTTTATTATGGAGGCGCCCTGCAGTATCGATGAGTAAGAAATCAACTGATTGCGAAAATGCCGCTTGGGCGCTATCGAATGCAACAGATGCTGGATCACCATTATCTTTTCCAGAGATTACTTCGATTCCAAGACGTTCTCCCCATGTGCGCAATTGATCTACGGCGGCGGCGCGAAAAGTATCGGCGGCGGCAAGGAGCACTGTGTTATTTCGGCTTTGTAAATATGACGCAAGCTTTGCAACCGATGTCGTTTTACCTGTTCCATTGACACCAACAACGAGAATAGTTGTTGGTCCAGATTCTGCACGAATAATTTCTCGAGACTGCTGCGAGAGTTGCGATAGAAGAATCTGATGCAAGTTTTCTTCCGGATTATCGCCTTTACTTTTCTTTGCCTCATCAATGAGTTGGCGAGAAAGGGTAGGACCGATATCTGCAGCGAGAAGTTCGCTATATAGCTCTTCCCAATCGCTACTGGAGAGAGTTGACGTGCCCTTTATTTTGCTAAGGAATTTAGTAAAGATTCCCATAAGGATTAGCTTGCGTCAGATTCACGCAGACGTTGCGAAATAACTTCAGTTACGCCATCGCCGCGCATGGTGACACCATAAAGCGCATCAGCAATTTCCATTGTGCGTTTTTGGTGAGTAATGATGATGAGCTGCGAACTTGCACGAAGCTCTTCCAAAATTACAAGTAAGCGACCAAGGTTTACATCATCGAGGGCAGCTTCAACTTCATCGAGAACATAGAACGGGCTAGGTCGTGCTTTGAAGATAGCTACCAACATCGCAACAGCTGTGAGTGATTTTTCGCCACCCGATAGAAGTGAGAGTCGTTTGATTCGCTTTCCTGGTGGGCGTGCTTCAACATCGACGCCAGATATAAGTGGATTATCGGGATCAGTCAAAATCAAGCGACCATCTCCACCTGGGAATAGTCGAGCAAAAATATCTTCGAAGTGCTTTGCAGTCTCTGTATAGGCTTCCATGAAAATCTGCTGCACGCGATCATCAACCTCTTTGATGATGTCGAGCAGATCCTTCTTAGTATTCTTCAAATCCTCGAGCTGTTCGGCAAGGAACTTCAAGCGCTCTTCTAATGCAGTGAACTCTTCGAGAGCAAGTGGATTTACTTTGCCAAGGAGAGTAAGTGATCGTTCAGTTGCTGCAAGGCGCTTCTCTTGTTGATCTCGGCGATATGGAACCAACTCAATTGCGACGATTTCGCCGGTTTCAGTTTCAAAAAATGTTGGAACATCTTTATCAGGGCCATATTCGTTGACCAGTGAAGTCAGATCAATACCGAATTCTTCGACCGTCTTTGCTTCAAGAGTTTCAATTCGAAGACGTTGCTCAGCTCGCGCAATTTCATCGCGGTGAACGCTAGAAGTTACTTGATCAAGTTGGGCTGTAAGTTCGCGACCGCGTGTGCGGATTGAAAGAGTTTCGCCATCGCGGGCTGTACGTGATTCTTCTAGTCGAGTGCGCTCAGTTGCCGCTTTCGCGATGGAGCGCTCAATGTGAATAAGGGCTTCATATGCCGCTTCTGCAATTGCTTGAGAAATAACTGCACCACGTGCGCGAGCTCCGCGACGCGAGACTGCGCGCTCTGATGCTTCACGTTCAGCTTTTGCAGATGCTTCCAGTGCCGATGCACGTGCACCAACCGAATCAACGCGCTCTTCAATTGTTCTAACTGCAAGGCGTGCTTCGACTTCAACAGTGCGCGCCTCAGAGACTTTATTGCGTAAATCTTCAGTGTGAGAGTGGTCGGGTTCTGCAACTTCACCACGTTGATCTAATTGCTTCTGTGCAATCGCTAAATCTTCTTCATCGCGCGATTTTGCTGCAGTTGCTTCAGTAATAGAAGACTGTAATCTTTCAACTTCAGCCATTGCCGATTTCATATGCTGGCCTGAAACTGCAAGTTGTTCAGTAAGAGCTGCAATACGTGCATCAGATTCATTGAGTTTAGATAGTGCGATATCGAATGCACTCTGCTTGTCGGCAACTTCGGTAGTGACTGTTGAAATTTCAAAACGAAGACGATCGCAATTATGAACGAGGGTCTCTAGCTTCTTTCCAAGATCATCAATCATCGCTTTTACTTCAATGAGAGAAGATGAAGACTTTGATCCACCTCGAGCTCGCGAAGTCGAGAGAATATCTCCATCTCGAGTAACGACGGTGAGATTGGAATGAGCGCGCAAGATTTCTGCTGCATCACTAGCGCTCTCTGCAACCACAATGTGATCAAGCAAGGATGCCAATAAGTCACCAATTCGACTTGAGCGAATATGTGCACTCATCGGTGTTAGAGATGAAGGAATAGAAGTATGTGCTGGAGCATGGCCAGGTTGATAAACCAAGACATCTGCTTGTCCAAGATTTTCGCTGCGTAATGTACGAAGAGCTGTAACTGCTGCGCTCAAATCTTGCACAACAACAGCATCGGCTAACTGGCCAAGGGCTGCAGCTGCCGCACTCTCCCAGCCAGAATCAATCTCGATAAGGGATGCGATGCTTCCAACAATTTGAACTCCGCGGGCATCACGAATAAGTGCAGATGCTCCATCTCGGTTAGCCGTTGTTAGTTGCAGGGCTTCAAGCTTTGATTCAACTGAGTTACGTTCGCGATCTGCACCGCGTTCGGCTTCAACTAAATCAGCAAGTTTCTTCTTAGAAAATTCGAGCGAACTCTTCGCGCCTTCGAACTGTGAATCTAAACCAACTTCGCCTGAATCAGCGCTGGCAATCTCTAGTTCAAATGTTGAGTATTCGCGACGTGCGCTCTCTACGCGCTCTTGCGCCTCATCGCGCGCCTTTGTTAGACGAGCAATTTCTTCAGCAATTGCTTCAAGACGCGCAGCTAAAGATTTGATGTGACCTTCTTGACGCGCAGTACCTTCGCGCGCATCGGCAATTGCGCGCATGGCTGCTGCAATTGTGTCTTCATCAATTTTGAGTGCAGCCTCTGATGTTGCTAACTCTTGGGTGGCTCTCTGCAATGCAACTTGAGCATCGATTACATTTTGGCGAAGTGTTGCTTCTTCAACGCGCAGTGATTGTGCTTCAAGATCCATCGCTTCAGGATCGCGACCTGCACTTCGCGCCTCTTCAGCCTCTTCAGCTAAGAAACGTGAGCGCTCTTGAGCCAAGCTCTGAGTGCCGCGGAATTTTTCGCGTAATGAATTGAGATTGTAGAAATTCTCTTGCGCAGCAACGAGAAGTGGTCCCTCAATTACGCTTTCGGCATCGAGCGCCTCTTCGCGCAAACGAACCGCTAATAATTCTGTTTCAACTTGTGCGCGCTGTTCGCGAAGTGCATTTTCATCGGCAACTTCTGCATCGAGGGTTCTAGAAAGAGAGATGTAGTCATCGGCAAGAAGTCGTAATTTAGCGTCGCGAAGATCGGCTTGAATCGTTGCCGCTTTCTTTGCAACTTCGGCTTGCTTTCCAAGCGGGCGAAGTTGGCGACGAAGTTCAACGGTGAGATCTTGAACGCGCGCTAAGTTTGTCTGCATTGAATCTAGCTTGCGTAACGCTTTCTCTTTGCGCTTGCGATGCTTGAGTACGCCAGCAGCTTCTTCGATAAATCCGCGACGTTCATCGGGTGTTGCCATCAAAATTGCATCGAGTTGGCCTTGGCCCACGATGACGTGCATCTCGCGCCCGATACCGGAGTCGCTAAGAAGTTCTTGAATATCTAGCAGACGTGATGCTTCACCATTGATTTGATATTCACTTTGTCCATTGCGGAAAAGAATTCGGGAGATTGTTACTTCGGTGTAATCAATTGGTAGCGATCCATCAGTGTTATCAATTGTTACCGATACTTCTGCGCGACCAAGTGGTGCGCGACCTGATGTTCCAGCGAAAATAACATCTTCCATCTTTCCGCCGCGAAGAGATTTTGCACCTTGCTCACCCATTACCCACGTGAGTGCGTCGACAACGTTGCTCTTGCCAGAACCATTAGGACCAACGACGCAAGTAATACCTGGTTCGAGGCGCAATGTTGTGGCAGAGGCAAAGGACTTAAAGCCCTTGAGCGTCATACTCTTCAAATACACGCGGTAAACCTATCGCTTTACGCGTGCACTTTTGTTCTTCAACGCGAGCGCGTTAACCCTCGACTTGTACTTCAGTCTCTGCTTTCAAACGTTCATATGCAGTGCGTGCAGCAACTTGTTCGGCTTCGCGCTTACTCTTGCCATGGCCTTCACTCAATGCGACACCTGTGAGCATTGCAACTGCCATAAAATTCTTATCGTGATCTGGGCCTTCTTCAGTAACTAGATATTCGGGAACGCCGCGACCAAGTGATGCAGCTAATTCTTGTAGCGCCGTCTTGCCATCTAGACCAGCACCACGTGCGAGGGCGCTCTCCATTGTTGTACGAATGAGAAGTCGAACCACTTCAGTGCATTTCGCAAATCCGGAGTGCAAATAAATAGCGCCAATCAGGGCTTCTAAGGCATCTGCTAATAATGAATTCTTATCGCGACCACCAGTTACTTCTTCACCTTTACCAAGTCGAATGTATTGACCGAGTTCGAGTTCGCGCGCAATATCTGCCAGCGCGCGCATATTTACGATTCCAGAACGAAGTGGAGATAAACGAGATTCATCTAAATCTGGATATCGAAGATAAAGCTCTTCGGTAACAATTAGACCTAAAACTGAATCGCCTAAAAATTCTAAGCGTTCGTTAGTTTCTTTTGCACCAGTTTCATATGCATATGAACGATGCGTAAATGCCAACTCGAGCAACGCAGGATCAATATCAATCCCAAGACGCTGCGTTAGCACCGAACTCAGATCAGACCTCTAGAACCTGGCGACGGTTATATGTACCGCAGGTTGGGCATGCTGTGTGTTGCAATTTTGGTTGTTGGCACTGTGGGCATGCGGCAAGAGCAGCTGCAGTAGTTTTCCACTGGCTTCGACGTGAGCGCGTCTTTGAACGCGACATTTTTCGCTTTGGTACTGGCACTTTTCTAACCTCGTCTTTCAATTCGCAGCGATGGCTGCAGGCGGTAAGTATCCCTCAAAAGGGCTAAATCTTGAAATCGTCCCCCGACGTAGGCTCGGGATCTAGCGTCAATCCCGCTAAACCCTTCCACCGTGCATCGATGACCTCGTGGTGATGATCATCGCCAAGTTGGGCCCATTTGCCACCGCAATCAGGGCAAAGACCTGGGCAATCCTGGCTACACAATGGATTGATGGGAAGTGCCAGCACAATTGCATCGCGAATCGGAGTCTCCAAGTCGATGAAATCGCCTTCCATCTCTAACTCATCATCATTGTCGAGATCATCTACATCTGAATCTAATTTCTTGCCGCCCTTATTTCGACGTCCGCCTTTGTCATTTGTTGGCGCATATCGATACAGCTCCTGTATCGCGCGATCAATATCGAGTTCGATTGGATCTAAGCAGCGTGTGCATTCACCCACGGCAGTTGCAAAAATCTGCGCACTCACTAACACGCCTTCTGTAACGGATTCGATACGCAAATCAACTTCAATAGTTGAAGCAACAGGAACGCTAATGAGTGGGATTCCAACAGATTCTTCGAGTACCAAATCTAGTTCGTACTCTTTCATCTCCCCCGCGCGACGCGGGAGTTCGTATGTATTGAACTTATAAATTTCCGAAGGACGTGGCATAGCGCAGGTAGTTAGTTATCGTCAGCAAGTTGTGAAAGTACATCTTTATCATTTGCGCCAGCCAAACGATCGCGACCTCGAGCAACTGCATCCATTGTCTTATTGAGGATTACTTCAAGAGTTGCAAGACGACCATCGATATATTCTTCGACTTCAGCTCGTTCTTTATCAGCACTTTCTCGAGCGTCACCAAGAATTTTTTTAGCTTCATCACGTGCTGCTTGCACAATCGAAGTTTGTTCAACCATGCGCGCCACTTCTTCGCGAGCATTTGCTACGAGTGTGTCTGCACTGATGCGACCATCTTCGATAATCGAATCTCGAGAAGCAATAATCGCTTCAGCTTCTTCAAGATCTACCGGTAGTGCGGCGCGTGCATCATCGAGAATCTCGAGCATTTCACCTCGGTGAACAACACAGGATGCAGATAGCGGAACGCCACGTGCCTCTTCCACCATTGTGATTGCTGTTGTTAATTTCTCTACTGAGTCCATGGTCATTTCCCTGCTACTCGTGCTTTGAGTGCTGCATTTACAGTTGGTGGAACCATCGATGATACATCTCCGCCGTAATGGGCTAATTCTTTTACAAGAGATGACGATAAGAATGAGTGCGCAGGAGCTGTTGCCATAAACATAGTTTCAATACCTGACTGCAAATTTACTTGCGCCATCTGAAGTTCGTAATCAAAATCGGTCACCGCGCGTAGGCCTTTGACTATGGCTTGAACTGAATTTGTTTTGCAATAGTCCACGAGAAGCCCGTGCCATGAATCCACAATGACATTGGGAAATTTACTTGTCGTCTCTTTGATCATTGTCATGCGCTCTTCAACCGTGAAGAGGCTGGCTTTAGTACGATTTTCGAGGACGGCAACAACTACTTGATCGAAGCGGGCACTCGCGCGTTCAATAATGTCGAGGTGTCCATAAGTGATTGGATCGAAAGATCCGGGACACACGGCGCGCTTCATAGGTGAAACGCTAGCAAGAGATGCCCGTGTTATCCATTCTCAGGCGTGCTGAGGGCAGCATTGGCGTAATAAATCGTGGCTTGTCCATAATTTCGTTCTCGCACTGGCTCATACGAGTGCGGCCATGTGAATTGACCACCTTTTGCTCTGCGCTCTACAGCAATAAATGCATCACTTTTCAAGAAATTTCCTTCGCCAAGTAATCGCAAAATTTCTTCTAGCTCATCGTTTGGAAAATCATATGGTGGGTCTATGTAAACGAGATGGTATTGATCATGTGCGGGATCACTGACAAATCTTTGCACCGACATCGAATAGAGATGGAACTTTCCAGTGGGTGAAGCTTTCTCCACTAATTCACTATTTGTTGTAATTGTCTTTTGTGCATCAGTATCTTTTTCTACTGCATGAACAAGCGTTGCCCCTCGCGACAGTGCTTCAAGTCCGACTGCGCCTGAACCTGCAAAAAGATCCAAAACATGGAGCCCTAGGAAATCTCCAAACTCTGATGTCAATGAAGAGAATAATCCTTCTCGTGCACGATCTGAAGTAGGGCGGGTTGCACCAGAAACACTTGTCAGCGTTCGACCCTTTGCAACACCTGCGATAATTCTCATCTTAATTAACCCTTATCCAAATAATCGATGGCTTCATCGGCTTGAATCACTGTGAGCTCTTCTTGTAGCAAAGGATATGCGCTCAAATCATTATCAGCATCGACTAGCTCCAGTGCATCACTTCGTGCGCTCTCAATTAGTTTTTCATCGCGCAAGACTCGCAAGAGACGTAAATGAGAACGTGTTCCCGATTGACTACTTCCTAAAACATCGCCTTCTCTGCGCTGATCTAAATCAATGCGCGAGAGTGCAAAACCATCGAGCGTTGATGCAACTGCTTCAAGGCGCGTTCTGGCAGGCGATTCAATTGGTGCGCTACTTACCAGCAAACATAAGCCAGGTGAAGTGCCTCGTCCAACGCGGCCACGCAATTGATGCAGTTGCGAGACGCCAAAACGATCTGCATCCATAATCACCATGACTGTCGCATTTGCAACATCTACTCCCACTTCAATTACGGTGGTGGAAACGAGAACATCTATCTCACCCGCTGCGAAAGCTTTCATTGTGGAATCTTTATCTTCTGCGCTCATTCGTCCATGCAACATCGCAACGCGAAGGCCCGCTAAGGGCCCACCATGGAGTTTTGGAGCGAGCTCTTCAACAGATGCTAATTCGTTACTCGTCTCGCCAAAGAGAAAATCCATATCGGCATCTTCATTTGAGTTTGCGCTAATGCGAGGAGCAACGATGTAGGCCTGATGACCCATCGCAACTTCTTCTTTGATTCGACTCCACGCACGTTCTACGTAATTAGGTTTTTCCAATACTGGAACTACGTGGGTTGTTATTGGTTGGCGACCTAATGGCAATTCTCGAAGAGTCGATACATCTAAATCTCCGAAAACTGTCATCGCAACTGTTCGAGGTATCGGAGTGGCTGTCATAACGAGTAAGTGTGGAGGTTTAGTAGCTTTAACTTTTAGCGCATCGCGCTGTTCTACACCGAATCTATGCTGTTCATCAACAACGATTAACCCTAAATCTTTGAATTCAACTTTTTCACCAAGAAGAGCGTGCGTACCAATAACAATTCCGGCTTCACCCGATGCAGCAAGGGCGAGTGCCTCTTTTCGCGCAGCGCTACTTTGAGATCCAGTTATCAACGTTACTTGTGTTGAACTTTGCGGCGCTCCAAGCATGCCACCGTGGCCCAGAGTGCCAAGCAATTTTTCAAAAGTTCGCAGGTGCTGCGCAGCTAGAACTTCAGTAGGTGCAAGCAGTGCTGCCTGTCCCCCGCTATCGATCACAGATAACATTGCACGCAGAGCCACAATTGTTTTACCGGAGCCCACTTCACCTTGAAGTAAACGGTGCATCGGGTGCGACTGCGCTAAATCTTCTTCAATCTCTTTGCAAACCGCTAACTGTCCACCCGTAAGTTGAAATGGAAGTGATGCATCAAAGGCATCTAAAATCCCACCTGGTCTTGGCGCGCGCGATTGCGTAAGTAATTTGCGCAACTCATTGCGGCGCAATACAAGCAAGAGTTGCAGCAAGAAAGCCTCATCGAAAGTGAGACGTTCCCGCGAAAGTTCGGCGCTATCTAGATCCATTGGCTTATGAAGCTGCACAAGGGCCTGTTGAAGCGTCGGATATGAGTATTTGGCACGTATCTTCTCGGGTAAGAAATCTTTCACATCATCGAGTGAATCAATTGCCAACTCGACACACTGCGCAATTTTCCATGAGGGTAACTTTGACGATGCTGGATACACAGGCAGATACTTACCCGCAAAATCTTCTACTGCGCTATCAACATCACTGCCATCGGGAATCATTTCGTAATCAGGATGAGCTAATTGACGTTTACCTTTGAATACGCCAACTTTGCCGGCAAATAATCCCTGTCTGCCAATTCGTAAATCTTTCTCACGCCATGCTTGATTGAAAAAGGTAAGCGAAAGTTTTGCGCTTCCATCTGTAACGATTACTTCAAAGATGCTGCCCTTTCGACCCTGAAGTCTTCGATTAGTTGCGCTATGAACTTGCGCCAAAATAGTTACTTCATCGCCCTCTTGTAATGTAGATATATCGGTGAGTTCGCCTCGAACAACATATCGTCGTGGGTAGTGACGCATAAGGTCGCCGACTTCGCGCATCCCAAAAGTGGTGGCAAGAACTTTTGCGGTGCGATCTCCCACAACATTAGTAAGACGTGTATCGAGATCGGCCATGGAGATATTCTCTCTCGAAACGGGTCAATATTTCTTCTAACGCTCCATTAGCAGAGTCTTATCTATGCCATGCCAACCAGAATGTGTCACAACGATAAGAATCTTCTCGCGGGCGAATTCGATAATTCTCTCTTCAATGCGAGCTGCTAGCGCAGAATCTAGATGTTCAGTTGGCTCGTCCAAGATAAGTACATCGGCAGTCGAAAGAAGTGCTCTGGAAACGGCTAAGCGCTTTGCTTCACCACCTGAAAATATTCTTCCCGTCTGACCAAGAATGCAATCTAGTTTTCCGGGTAGCTCATTTATAAGAGATTCAAGTTCAACAATTCGCAATACCTGCATAATCTCATCGTCACTTGCCTGCGGTGAAGCAATCTTCATATTTTCCCGAACCGATGTGTTAAAAATATGAGACTGCTGAACAGTGCCAACTATGTGGCTGGATAAATCACCGAACTCTTTCAATTCTTGCCCACCATTTGTCAGTGATCCCGAATATTCGAGTAAACCCAATAAGCCCATTGCTAAGGTCGATTTTCCACTTCCGCTTCGACCTCGCACCACCATCGCTTCACCTCGAACAAGTGAAAAATTAACTGGTTGCATGAACTCTTGCTTCCAGGCAACTCTCAGATCTTGGGCAATAAGGGCGCTAATGTGCGCAGGTTTCTTTTCATTTTCTTGGCGCACTTCGCGTGCTAGAAGTTGATCCACTGAATGTTGTGACATAAGAAGTTTGCCTGCAGCAAAGAGATTCGGATACCAACTCGTGATCGCCTCAAATAAGACCAGCGGAAGGAAAATCAACATAGCTACTTGCACCGCTGGTATGTGGCTCTGACTCCTGCCTTGCCAGGCTATGTAGGAAAGGCTGACCAACGAAATTGAAATTACTAACTGGGTCAAAATGGAAAGTAAGCGAATTTTGGCGAGTAATCGCTTTTCCAATTTCTGTATTTCGATTTCATTGCGATGTAACATTTCTATTGATTGATCCAGATAGCCATAAATTTGTGCTTCAACTATTCCATGTGTGGATTCTTCTAGAGCGCGAGAGTATTTATTTTCACTACCTTCAATAGAGCGAGCCTGCTCTTCGCAAACTCGCGAGATGAGAAAAGGCAAAACTATGAGCAAAAGAATGAGGGCCGGAACTGTAATTACTAGAGAACGCGGAGAAACCCACCAACCTAAGAACGCACCTGTAATGAGTGTGATGATTGCGGCATAGCGCGGCAAAGTAATGCGTAGTTGATATTCCTGTGCACGTTCAACATCATCGACAATCGCTTTGACCGTGCTTCCCGAATTGAATTCACGAACAAATCGAATCGAGGAACTAGTAATCCGGTTATAGAGATTGGTTCGTAGTGCGCTCAATCGGTCAAATACAGCTTTATGGCTGACAACTCTCTCTGCATACCTTGCAGCCGAACGTGACAAACCAAAGAATCTCACCATCACAATTGCAACGCTGAGTGTGAGGATCGGCGGATGCTGCGCCGCCATTGTGATCAACCAACCGCTGGAAACCGTAAGTCCGATTCCACCAATAAATGCGGCAGCGCTTAGGCAATAGGCAATCAACATCATGCGAGTTCACCTCGCTGACAAGAAATTACATGATCCTGGCCATCGATAATACTGAGGTCATGCGTTATGCATAAAACCATTGCTCCATCTTTTGCATATGAACGTAATGTATTCATAATTACTTTGCTGCTGAGTTCATCCATATCTGCAGTTGGTTCATCTGCAATGAGAAATTTGGGCGAAGCAGAAAGCGCACGTGCTAATGCAATCTTGCGCAGTTGCCCTCCTGAAATTGCATTGCCACCTTCACCGGAGGTACCTATGTAAGTTTGTAAACCGTTGCTCAGATCGGAAATATCCAATCCTGATTTCTTCAGGAGTTGTGTAATTGATTGATCATTGGATGAAGCGTTCAATCTCGTAAATTGCTCGCGCACACTTCCGGTTGCAAGCTGTGGGCTCTGTGGCACCCATCCGATACTTTTTTGCCAAGATTGCATGTACTGCGCACTCACGCGTTGCTCTGGCTTTCCTGCATATATCACTGCATCACTGCGAGCCCCCAAGAGATTGAGCGCAAAAGTACTTTTTCCAATTCCTGAATCCCCAACTAAGAAATGTATTTCACCCATACTTATTACATGCGCTGGAATTACCGAATCTATTCGCCCCGGAATCGAAAGTTCCCATTGCTCCCAACGAATTTTTTCACTCGTTGAAAAGTCATAACCCACCTGCTGCACTGGCGTAGCGATGGCGCTTTGAGCCAAAACTAATTGATTGAGTGCTTCTGTACCGTCGGCAGAGGCATGAAAGAGTGAGGCCGCATTGCGCATTGGGAAATAAACCTCGGGGGCAAGAATCAATATTGCTAGTGCGCGATAAAAAGATATATGTGAGTCGACAAGTCGAAGGCCAATAGAGACGGCAATAACCGCAACCGAAATTGTTGCAACAAGTTCAAGGGCAAAGGCAGATAGAAATGAGATACGTAAGACCTTCATAGTCTCTTGCGTATATTTATCGCCCATATTTTGAATACGCTGTGACTGGCTCTTCTTGCGTCCAAATATCTTGAGTGTGACAAAACCTCTGAGGGAATCTTCAAAGTAACCAGAAAGAGAGCCAAGCGTTCGCCACTTCTTCTCTACAGAATCGGCTGTGTAGCGCCCAATGAGTGCGCCAAAAATAGGAATCAGCGGCAATGTGAGAATCGCAATAAGGGCAGAAAGAGGATCAAGAATAAAAATTGTCGTTATCACCGCAACTGGCGTTGTAACTGCAGAGAAAAGTTGGGGAACAAATCTGCCCAGGTAAATATCGAGTGAATTGAGCCCTTTGATAAGGAGTGTGCTCAAGTAGGAAGTAGAACTCTCTTTGATCCCAGCAATAGATGAGGTGAGAGAACTTCTAATTTCCATTTTGATTTTGGATGCTTGAGCACTGCACCAATATTCAAAAATGGGATTGAAGAGTGCACGAGCAGTCCAGATCAAGGCTAAATAAATGATGAGACGCCCTGTACCGCTCTTGGAATCTATTGCGCTGATGATTACATTCGCAAGAAGAAGCGCACTTGTTATTACAAGACTTGCCCACACGATTGAGGCAAGTGCACTTGAGATTAAAAGACTGCGACTGCTGCTCCATGAGAGCAGCAGTCGCAGTTGAGCCTTTTTCACTTATGCAGGATATGGCTTGCTGTGTCGAGCGCACCACGTTCTGGATGCGCAATTTGCGAAGAACTTACGCGCTTGCGGAAGACCCAGTAAGTCCAGCCTTGATAGAGGAGGACAAGTGGGGTCATCACTGCTGCTACGACCGTCATCACTTTGAGTGTGTATGCAGTGCTTGAAGCATTTCTGATTGTGAGATCAAATTGTGCTCCAAGTGAACTTGGCATCACGCGAGGATAGAGTGCGTAGAAAAGCGTTGTCACGAATGTGAGAATTGTTGCTGCTGAGAAAATAAATGCCCAGCCCTCGCGACGAATAAAGTTCATAGCCATTCCAGCGACCCACAAGAGTGCAACAACAATTGAAAGAGTCAAAACTGTTGCATTGATTGAAGGGAGCATGAGGTTTGTCCAGAGCAAGAAACCAACAGCTGCAACTGCAGCCACTAATCCCGAAAGCTTTGCAATCTCGTGTGCCTTATCGCGAATACCACCGGCAGTTTTGAGTGATAGGAATACTGCACCGTGTGTAAGGAAAACGGTCAGCGTTACTACGCCACCAAGAAGTGCATATGGATTGAGTAAGTTGAAGAAGCCGCCAACATATTCAATATTTCCTTCTGCTGATTTCTCAAGTGGAACTCCACGTACGATATTTGCAAATGCAACGCCCCATAGAAGTGCAGGAATTGCACTGCTAATAACGATTGCAACATCCCAGCGCTGACGCCATTGAGCTTTTCCATACTTACTGCGGTATTCGAAAGAAACTCCTCGAACAATCAGTGAGATAAGGATAAGAAATAGAGGCAGATAGAAACCGCTAAATAGCGTTGCATACCATTCTGGGAAAGCTGCGAATGTGGCACCGCCTGCTACGAGCAACCAAACTTCATTGCCGTCCCAGACTGGTCCAAGAGTTGTTAGAACTGCTCGACGATCGGCCTCGTTGCGAGACACAAAAGGAAGAAGCATTCCAACGCCAAAGTCGAATCCTTCGAGGATGAAGTATCCAATCCAAAGGACTGCGATAAGTAAAAACCATACTGTTTCAAATGACATTTTATTTTCTCCTTTCCTAGTACGACATCACGAGTGTTTGTGAATCAGATCCGCCGAGCTTTGGATCTGCATAGTCAAGCTCTTCGGCTGGACCATTTTGAATAACTTTCAAAATGAGACCAACTTCGATAACTGCAAGCACTCCATAAAGAAGTGTGAAGACAATCATTGTGAAGAGAACGCTTCCTGCAGAAACAACTGCGCTAACTCCATCTGCAGTCTTGATCAATCCAAAGACTGCCCATGGTTGACGCGCAGTTTCAGTAAAGATCCAACCCATTGAGTTAGCAAGTAGCGGCATGAATGGCAGCGTGATCATTGCTGGCAAAACCCACTTACCTGTTGGCATTCCACCTTTACGCATGCGCCACAAAGTGAGCAGAGCAATAAGTACGGCGATTGCACCAAAGCCAATCATCAATCTAAATGACCAATATGCCATTGGAATATTTGGCTTGTAGTTTCCAGGACCGTAAGTCTTTTCATATTCAGCTTGCAAATCATTGACGCCCTTTACGGTGCCTTTGAAATCTCCCGTTGCAAGGAATGAAAGAACTGATGGCACATCAATCTGGAAAACCGAACGCGATCCATCAAGTGTTCCAATAGTCAACAGCGAGAATGGAGCAGAATCTTGATTCGTGTAGAGCGCTTCTGCTGCAGCCATTTTCATTGGTTGTTGATCAGTCATGACTCGAGCAGTCCAGTCACCGGTAATTCCGACGAGGATAAAACTGATGATCATGGTGACTAAACCAAGTTTCATTGTTGAACGTGACATCTCAGCATCTTTCTTCTTGAGCACAAGCCATGCTGATATTCCTGCAATAAATGCACCGGCTGTAAATGCTGCCGAAGGAATTACGTGGAAGAAAGAAGTAAGTGCAGTCTTTTGTGTTAGTACCGTAAAGATATTTGTTAGCTCTGCTCGATGCTTAGCTGCATTGATGACATAACCGACTGGATGTTGCATCCAAGCATTTGCTGCCAAGATGAAATATGCAGAGAAAAGAGTTCCGAGTGCAGCTAACCAGATTGAGGCTAGGTGCAACTTCTTAGGGAGTCGATCCCATCCGAAAATCCATAGCCCAAGGAATGTGCTCTCTAGGAAGAATGCAAGTAAGCCTTCCATAGCAAGGGGGGCGCCGAAAATATCTCCGACGAAACGGCTATAGGAAGACCAGTTCATTCCGAATTGAAATTCTTGAACAATTCCAGTTACGACTCCGATAGCGAAGTTGATGAGGAAAAGTTTTCCGAAAAACTTAGTTGCCCGTAGGTACTTCAACTTTCCTGTGCGATACCAAGCGGTTTGTAGGCCTGCTACTACAAAGCCCATACCAATGGTGATCGGTACAAAAAGGAAGTGATAAACGGTTGTAATGGCGAATTGCCACCGTGCGAGATCTAATGAATTCATTTGATTCATTGTCCATTTCTGAGTCGCTCTACCAACTCATTTCCTATCTTGCGCTACTTGAAATTTGTATTAGTGAGAATTCGCTGTGCCACCCCTCACAGCCCATTTTTTACGCTCAACCACGCGAGGGCTCCCCCTCATTCAACGGCAATTAGCCTTCGCCCCCGCCTACGCGCTACCCTTACCCCCTGTTCAACGGTGGCCGTATTTTTCGGTCATGTGATCTCAATAAGGAGTACTGCTGTGGCATCAACATGCGATATCTGTGGCAAAGGGCCCAGCTTTGGCAATAACGTTTCACACTCTCAGGTAAAGACTCGTCGTCGCTGGAATCCAAATATTCAGCGCGTTCGTACTCTTGTTGGTGGCGGAACAAAGCGTCAAAACGTTTGTACTTCATGCCTCAAGGCAGGAAAAGTTACTCGCTAATTTTTTTCAATTGAAATGGCGCCAGGTATCTGGCGCTTTTTTCATTTCTAAACCTTCTACGCCTGTTCCAGCTTCAACTCGGCCAATTTCAAATCCAGATAAATCTTTTCCAGTTGCCAGAAATACATGATCTTCTCCCCCGCTAAATATCCATTGCCAGGGGTCTACTTCAAGGCCACGTGCTAACTCAGATAATTGATTGAATTCGGGATGCGATTCAAACTTACTCTGCTCAAATACAAACTTTACAGCTGATGCGCTACTCAACTGCGCGCCTTGAATTACTAAGGCATCACTCACATCGCATAATGAATGTACGCCTTTTCTTATCCACTCTTGCGCAATTTCATAATCTACTGTCGGCGCGCAGAACTCATCGCGAGCATATTGGGCAGCATCACTTTCAAGTGTGCTTGCGCTATTGAGTAATAAATAACCTGCTGCAGACCAACCCGGCAACGAAGAGAGATAAATGCGATCTCCTGGCTTTGCGCCACTTCGCAAAATTGGATCTTTGACGCTTCCAACTGCGGTCATTGAAATTACTTTGGAATGAGCGCGAGCCAGATCTCCACCAACAACCACAGCTCCAACACTTGCTGCTTCATGAGCAATACCTGCAGCCAAATCTTGAATCCATTCCATGCTCTCTTTACCCGTAAGCGCCAGCGCCACAACTAAATACTCAGGAGTACCTCCCATTGCAAAAACATCGGCACAGTTTGCTGCAGTTATTTTTCGACCAATCTCAAATGCTCCAGACCAGCCAGTATCGAAATGTGTTCCTTCAACTGCCATATCTGTAGTGATAACGCTCTTGCCATGAGTATCAACGACTGCACCATCGTCACCAATACCAACGGGTACGCCTTTGTGAGTAGTTCCAAAAATGCTTGCGACAGTGGCGATCACTTGCGCCTCATCGAAGTTCATACTCCTAGCCTAATCGCACTAGAGAATAAGTATGAATGTGATGTAACCTCTGACGTACACAGAAGAAGGAGAAGACCATGTCAGTACAGGCTTACATCTTGATTCAGACTGAAGTTGGAAAAGCATCAAGCGTTGCTAAATCCGTTTCAGCTATCGCAGGTGTCACTTTGGCTGAAGGCGTTACTGGTCCCTACGACGTCATCATGCGCGCTGAGGCGCCAAGCATGGAGGAATTCGGTCGAGTGATTCTCTCTAAAGTTCAAGCTGTTGCAGGCATTACACGAACACTTACCTGCCCAGTTACGTACTAAGACTAATTTCCTAAGACTCCATTAGTTCGAGTGAGTGCGCTTTTTAGTAGCGCGCTGATAATTTCGGAATAACTCTTACCTGTTGCAGCCCACATCTTTGGAAATACCGATGTAGGTGTAAAGCCAGGCATTGTGTTGAGTTCATTGATAATAATTTCACCGTTATTTGTGTAGAAGAAATCAACGCGAGCAAGACCTGCGCACCCTAATGCAATAAATGCTTTGATTGCTTTTTCTTGAATCTCTTTGAATGCAGCCGCCGGAATCTGTGCTGGTAATTCAATAGATGTCGCGCCATCTAAATACTTTGCTTCAAAATCATAGAATTCGAAGGAATCGCTAATTTTGATTTCGCCCACTACAGATGCGTGTGGCGCACCTTCGTATTCCAAAACTGCGCACTCAATCTCTTTACCGATTACCGCATTTTCAACAATTGCTTTGCGATCAAAGGTATGTGTATCAGAAATCGCTGTCTCGAGTTCTTGGGCGCTATGAACTTTATGAGTTCCACGGCTAGATCCTCCGCGCGCAGGTTTTACAAATACTGGATACCCCAAAGTTGCAATCTTCTTCGCGCACGAAACTTTGTCATTCGCCCACTCTTCTTTAGTAACGACAAAGCCTTCTGCAACTTTGATTCCGGCAGCAGCAAAAATCGGCTTGGCAAAAGATTTATCCATTGCTACCGATGATGCAAGAACACCGCTACCAACATAGGCAATATCTGCCATTTCGCAGAAACCTTGGATAGTGCCATCTTCGCCGTATGGGCCATGGAGAATTGGAAAAATAATATCGATATCTAAATTCTTACCTTGACTACTCAACCCTGCAATATCGGCGACAACTGCTGGAGCACTGGGATCTATATGAGGAAGCGCACCATCGACTATCGATAATTGATAATCGTTTGGCAGAAGTACCCAATCGCCTTGTTGAGTAATGCCAATCAATATCGGTTCATAAATGTTGCGATCAATTCCTGCCATGATTCCACCGGCAGAGATGCAGGAAATTTCATGTTCGCTGCTGCGTCCACCACAAATAATTGCTACGCGTGTTTTACTCATTTGATAAAGTTTTCTGAAGCGGTAGTAATTGACATGAGTCGCTCGAGGGCTGCAACAGGTGTAATGGTTCCTGAAACGATGTCGGCTACTGCTTCAATTACAGGCACTTCGACTCCTACTCTGTGCGCAATTTCAAGAATTGCATTCGATGAGGCTACGCCCTCTACCGTTTTAGCAACGTGCTCACGGGTATATTCCATCGAGCCACTGCGTCCCAATACTTCGCCAAAGGTGCGATTTCGCGAAAGTGCTGAACCGCAACTTGCAACGAGGTCACCCATACCAGCAAGACCGGCGGCACTGAGTGGATCTGCGCCATGTGCTGCGCATAAACGTGCAACCTCATTGAGTCCGCGAGTAATTAGCATCGCTTGCGTATTTTCGCCGTATTCCATTCCGATTGAAATTCCAACAGCTAGGGCGATAACGCTTTTGATTGCGCCTGCTAATTCGCACCCTAAAACATCCACCGATGTATAGACCCGGTAATAAGGATTCCTAAAAAGCGCTCTGACTTCTTCGGCCAATGATTGGGAATGTGCGGCAACAACGGCGCCTGCCGGTTGACGCAAAATAAGTTCATTTGCCAAGTTAGGTCCAGTAATAAGTGCAATGCGCTTGGAGCCAGTTATCTCTTCAATCACTTCTGTCATACGCAAAAGCGTGCTCATCTCAATGCCTTTGAGCGTACTTACTATCGTGGTTTGGGCCCCGATAAAGTCTTTCCATTCAATCAATTTCTCACGAAGAGTCTGCGCTGGAATAGCCAAGATAACGTAATGCGAAAATGCAAAAGCTTCTGCGATATCTGTCGTCGAACGGACTTGTGCAGGTAAAACATTCTTATCAAGATACTTTGTATTTGTATGAGAACTATTTATCTCATTGACAACATCTTTGCTGCGACCCCAAATCAAAACTTCATTTCCAGCATCGCAGAGCACTTGGGCCATTGTGCAACCCCAAGCGCCAGTTCCAAGAACTGTTACTTTTTGCATAGGCGCCAATTATCTCTTTTTCTTGAAGTTACCGGTACGTGGAAGCGTGGAATTATGCGGGTCGAAAATTTCTACCGGGCGTTTTTCGCCACGCATAGGCTCAAGTAGATCGGTTATAGCTCGCATTGCATATGCAGTCGCCTCTTTGAGAGCCTCAGGATCTTCCTCTTTGCCATACCAGCGCGAAAAATCCAGTGGCGGACCGGCATGCATCATTATTTTGGTACGTGGGAAAAACTTTATTTTCTTTCCATATGTCGGCATCACAATCTGTGATCCCCACTGGGCAATAGGAATAACAGGTGCTCTAGAAATTATTGCAAGGCGCGCAAGCCCTGTCTTAGCGACCATCGGCCAGTGGTTAGCATCGCGAGTAAGCGTGCCTTCTGGATAAACACCGATGAGGTGACCTGCTTTGAGTAATTCAACTGCATGGACAAGTGCCTCCCCCGCAGCTTTAGTTTCGCGCTCTACTGGCACTTGGCCTGCACCTAACAAAATTTTTCCGAGAACTGGAACTTTAAAAATTCCAGACTTGCCTAGATAACGTGGCGCGCGTCCATTTTTGTAAAGGAAATGCGTGAGCATCAAGACATCAAGATATGAAAGGTGATTACTGCAAACAATTGCGGGACCAGATTTTGGAATGTAGTGAGCGCCTTGCCAATCTCGTTTAGTAATTGCACGAAGAATTGGAATAACAATGCTGGCGCCAAATCGAAATGTTGGGTTTACACCAAGTGGCTTTCCTTTAGGTGGATCATATGAAATGTGAAAGCCAGACATAGTCGCAATCTTACGCAGTCAGGCTCAAAATAAATGAAAAAAGGAGCGGAACCGAATTACCGGCTCCGCTCCTTTTTTTCAAAGGAAAAAGAATTACTTCTTCTTAGCCTTCTTCACAACCTTCTTTACTGTCTTCTTTACAACTTTCTTAGCTGCTGGCTTCTTCTTAGCAGCAACCTTCTTCTTTGCAGGAGCCTTCTTAGCAGCCTTCTTAGCTACTGGCTTTGCAACTGCCTTGACAACCTTTGGTTCTGGCTTTGGAGCAGGTCCAAGCTTGCGCTCGCCTGAGATGACATCTTTCAATCCCTTTGCAGGAAGGAAACGTGCCTTCTTTGAAGCCTTGATCTTGATTGTTTCGCCTGT
>CAIOIJ010000067.1 GCA_903858325.1 uncultured Actinomycetes bacterium | reverse complement strand
GCTCCTCACACAACATTTGCGCACTTAGATGCAACAACAGTGCTCTCACGTCCAATTTCAGAACTTGGAATTTATCCTGCTGTAGATCCACTTGATTCATCATCACGTATTTTGGATCCTCGCTATATCGGCGAGCATCACTTCCGTGTTGCTAACCGAATCAAGCAGATCTTGCAGCGCTACAAGGATCTACAAGACATCATTGCGATTCTTGGTATCGATGAACTCTCTGAAGAAGACCGTATTCTCGTTGGACGCGCACGTCGTATTCAGCGCTTCTTGTCACAAAATACTTTCGTGGCAAAGGTCTTTACAGGTATCGATGGTTCCTTCGTTCCACTCGCTGACACAATCGCAGCATTTGAAGCCCTTGCTGATGGAAAGTATGACCATGTTCCAGAACAAGCATTCTTCATGTGCGGTGGCTTAGACGATGTAGAACGCAAAGCAGCTGAATTGGCAAAGAACTAAGCCATGGCACTTCAAGTCGAATTAGTATCGCCAACAGAGCGCGTCTGGTCGGGAGAAGCTTCATTTATCTCTGCCCGCACAGTCGAAGGTGATTTAGGAGTACTTCCTGGTCACGCACCAATCTTTGGCGTACTAGTCGATGGTGTTGTCAGTATTAAAGGTGTCGATGGAAGCGCTACTGATTTCAATGTCAGTGGCGGCTTCTTATCGGTTTCAAATGATCGTGTTTCAATTCTTACGGAGACTGTTACAAAATAACTTATTTGAGATGATGTTCTGTCTCAATAACTCGCACAGTCTTTGATTTTCCGCGCATAACAATCGATTGGCTTATTGCGCCATAACTTGTGTAGCGCACTCCACGAACTAATTCCCCATCAGTAATTCCTGTCGCTGCCAAAAAGACTTCATCTGAGTTACACAAATCTTTAGTACGAAGTACTGGACCAACAGCTTTTCCATCAACAAATATCTGTCCTTGTATTTCTCCGCCCAAAGCGATCATGGCAGCTGCAGTTACTACGCCTTCAGGTGTACCGCCAATACCCATCAATAGATCGGTTCCTGTTTCTGGGCGAGCTGTTTCAATAGCTGCAGCAACATCGCCATCTTGGATCAATTTAATGCGAGCACCAGCGGCACGAATCTCTTTGATAAGTTGATCATGGCGTGGGCGATTGAGAACAACAACAGTGATATCGCTAATTGCTAAATTCTTTGCTTTAGCAACAGCAGCGATATTGTCGGCAACAGATGCATTCAAATCAATTACATGAGCCGCTTCTGGTCCTGTCACTATTTTGTTCATATAAAAGGCACCATTGGGGTCATACATTGCACCACGTGGAGCAAGGGCAATAACACTAATTGCTCCATCCATTCCATTTGAAGTAAGAGAAGTACCATCAATCGGATCTACAGCTACATCACATGCAGGGCCAAGACCATTGCCGACCTGTTCGCCATTGTGCAACATAGGTGCGTTATCTTTTTCGCCCTCACCAATAACAACAATGCCTGCCATATCAACTGTATTTATCATTTGGCGCATCGCTTCAACGGCAGCTTTATCAGCTAAATCTTTTTCACCACGACCAACCCACGGTGCTGCGGCAAGTGCAGCTGTCTCGGTTACGCGAATGAGTTCGAGAGCTAAATTTCTGTCTGGGTTCTCGGTTGCCATTACTTATTCTCTCGTTACCTTGGCACCTAATGATTGAAGTTGTTCCGCAAAATTTGGATAGCCACGATCTAAATGAAATGCTTGATCGATAGTTGTTTCGCCTTCACTGACAAGGGCTGCCAACACTAAACCAGCACCTGCACGAATATCAGTGGCTTCAACAGGTGCCCCAGATAGCTCTTCTACGCCTGTAATTGAGGCATGGTGGCCATCAATAGAGATGTGAGCGCCGAGGCGAATAAGTTCATTGACAAACATGAAACGAGATTCAAAGACATTTTCGGTAACTATCGCATTTCCATCGGCAATGGCATTGAGCGCAATAACCATAGGTAATAAATCAGTTGGAAATCCAGGGTAGGGAAGCGTTGCAACATCAATAGATTGTGGGCGAGAATCCATACGAACGCGGATTCCATTATCGGTTGTTGTGATTATTGCGCCGGCGCTAGCTAATTTCTCAAGCGGTAATTCTAAATCTTGTGCACGTGCACCATGAATTGTTATATCTCCTTGAGTCATTGCGGCAGCAAATGCCCACGTACCTGTAATGATGCGATCAGGAATAGTTGTGTGATCGGTTGGGTGAAGTGAGCCAACACCGGTAATAGTTATAAGCGGAGTTCCGAGACCTTTGATATCGGCGCCCATCGAGATTAGAAATTCGCCTAAATCAACTAAGTCCGGTTCGCGCGCAGCATTATCAATTGTCGTTACACCTTTTGCTAATACTGCAGCAGTCATAATGTTTTCAGTTGCACCGACGCTTGGAAAATCTAAATCTATTGCGGCTCCAGTAAGTCCATTGGGGGATTCGGCGACAACGTACCCATGTTCAATATGGGCTGTCGCACCCAATGATTCAAGGCCTTTGATATGAAAATCTAAACCACGTGAACCAATGGCATCTCCTCCAGGGAGTGCAACTTCTGCCTTACCTGTGCGAGCAACAAGTGGGCCCAAAACATTGATGGAAGCGCGCATCTTGCGAACGAGGTCGTAATCAGCGCGATGTCCCGGAGTTTGTGGCACATCAATTGTGACGACTCCAGAATTATTAGTGACTGTGCAACCAAGGCGTGTCAGTAAATCGCCCATGATGTCGACATCGGCAATTTCTGGGACATTGCGAATAGTTGAAAGACCTGGCGCAAGGAGAGCTGCAGCCATTAATTTCAGAGCCGAATTTTTGGCCCCCGAAATAGTGACTTCACCACGCAGATGGGCACCGCCAACTACGCGAAAACGATCATTGTCAGTCATACCCATCCTTTCTTATGCCCTTGAGTGGTCTCATCGTAACTGCCCTATTAGGCTCTACCCATGGTTCATCTAACTCGAATTTATACCAAGACTGGCGATGACGGCACAACCTCACTCGGAGATATGAGTCGCACATCCAAAAATGATCCCCGCCTTGAAGCCTATGCCACCGTCGATGAAGCTAATTCATCTATTGGCGTTGTTCTTTCAACGGATGAATTGAGCGAGGATGTACGTGCACTATTAGTGCGAATACAAAATGACCTCTTTGATGTTGGCGCCGACCTTTGTACCCCTGTATCAGATTCACCTGCATTTGAACCACTCCGAGTTCTAGAAACTCAAATTACTTATCTCGAAGAAAAAATTGATTTCTACAACGAATCATTAGAGGCGCTACGTTCATTTGTATTGCCATCCGGAACGCCTGCAGCGGCTCACTTACATGTAGCTCGCACAGTTACACGCCGTGCAGAGCGATGCACATGGGCTGCAATTCATGCATTTGGAGGTGGCGTAAATCCACTTACTGCAAAATATCTTAACAGATTATCTGATCTACTTTTTGTTCTTGCACGTGTTGCTAATAAAGAAATTGGCGATCAACTGTGGGTCCCAGGAGCTAACCGCTAACCTGCTTGCTCCACTGGAAAATATTGAGTAAGAGGAACTTTAGTATCAGGAGTGTCATGATGGCATGTGATATTTATTCCTGTAACTAAATGTTCTTTTGTAATATCTTCTTGACTAGCAAGTAGTACCGTCACCATCTGACGTGGGGCACTTGTTCCCACAGTTCTTCGAATAGTTCCAAAAATTGCTTTCGTGCTATCTGAAACATTTGCAGTGATATCCCACCACGTGCATCCATTTTCGGAGGCTACTTGCACTGCGCCACATGAATATTTCTCACAAATTCGCACACCATCGACTAGTCGAGCTAACTCTCGAGTCAGATTCCTATTATTCGAAGCATTACTTACAAGCTCTTTAGCTGTTGGAATCTTTGCCCAGATTTCCCCATCATCACTTTTGAAGCCGAATAGTGGCCACTCTGGTTTTGGCGATGGGGAGAGTAAAACTTTTTTGCGAGGTTTCTTCTTTACAGGCTTCTTTTTGACTACCGCTTTCTTCGTTGCCTTTGCACTCACCGTTGGTTTCGCACTTGTCTTTATAGTCGTCTTAGCACTCGGTTTGGGAGTCGGTGACTTCGTTGCAGCAATTGCAGCGGGAGAAAGCAAAGTCAATGCGATAAGACAGGCTAAGAATTTCTTCAATCGCGTGACCACTTGAATGTGCGAAGTGAAATAAAGAATCCAGCAATGAGCCAAGCGAGCAAAATGATAAATGTCTTACCAGTCTCCCAAGACTTAGCTACTTCACTAGCTGCAAAGGAGTCAGGGAGAAATACCGATCGCATACCTTGGGTAAGCCATTTGAGCGGAAAAATAGCAGCAACTTGCTGCATCCATGTAGGCAACTGAGTAAAGATAAAGAAAACTCCACTAAAGAATTGAAGAACGATTACTACAGGAGAGACCACGGCGGAGGCACCTCGACCGCTTTTCGGAACACAAGAGAAAGCAATTCCTAGAACTGTCGAAGAAGCAGTTCCCAAAATAATGAGCCAAGTAAATGTAAGCCATTTTGATATATCAGCTGGCATATTCAAGCCAAAGAAGAAATATCCACCAGCGAGTAAAAGGATTACTTGAAGAATCATGCTGACGAAAACTAATAAAGCTTTACCGATGAAATAACTTGCAACTGGCATCGGAGTTCCACGTAGACGTTTGAGAGAGCCGTAATCGCGTTCCATTGGAATCGTAATTGCAAGTTGCTGGAAACCACTATTGACCAGTCCAGATGCGACCATTCCTGCAACAAAATATTGTGAGAAAGTTACACCTGGTGCAATCGTGTCTTTGAATACAGAACCGAATATCGCAAGAAGGATTAGCGGAAAGAGAAGCGTGAAAACTACGGATTCGCGTTGTCGAGTAAATTGTTTGATCTCGAGTGCGCCACGGCGAAGACCAAGATTGAGTGCGCTTGGAATCTTATTCATTAGCATGACCAATCATTTTCAAATATATATCTTCAAGAGAAGGTCGAGTAATACTAAGTTCTGGAATTTCACCAGCGAATTGTGGTGACATCGAAGAAACGAGCGCAGTTGGATTTTGCGTCTCTATTGACTTTAGCTCGCCATTCTCGCGCCATGTAACTGTGGCCATCGAAGATGATCTGCCACCTAAGTGATCGGGGGTCGATACTTCGATTATCTGGCCATGATTGATGACAGCAACTCTGTCGGCAAGCGCCTCTGCCTCATCGAGATAGTGCGTTGTCAATAAAATAGTCGTGCCATCATTGCGCAAATTATTTATTAGTGACCAAAAAGCACGACGTGCTTCGGGATCAAATCCTGTCGTTGGTTCATCCAAGAAAAGTAATTCAGGATTTCCCACAATGCCGAGCGCAACATCTAAACGTCTACGTTGCCCACCACTCAAGCTACGGATAAGCTCTTTTGATTTCTCTTCTAGCCCAACTGCCTGAATAACTTCGTCGGCATTGCGCGGATTGGAGTAATAGCCGGCAAAGTGCGAAATCGTTTCATAGACAGTGAGATCACCTGCATCGGATGTCGATTGAAGGACGATGCCAATACGATTTCGCCATTCTCGCGATGCGTGGCCTTGCGTTGCGGGGTCAAAACCTAAGACTTTTACTTCACCAGCATTACGAGTTCGAAATCCTTCAAGGATTTCAACTGTTGTTGTCTTACCAGCACCATTAGGCCCAAGAAGTGAAAAAATCTCACCTTTAGTAATAGATAAATCGATGCCGCGAACGGCTTCGAGGTCTCCATAAGACTTACGTAGCCCAGCAACTTCAATGACATTCACGCTCTCATTATGCTACTTGAAGCAAAAAGTGCGAAAATAGCGCCATGAGCCCGCGTAAGAATTACCCCAAGAATCGTCGGCCTGACTCGCAAATTCGTGAGAGTAACCCCTCAAACGAAACAATCGAAGAGCATCCAGATGGAATTTACGTTGTACGAAAACTTACTGGTTCAGCATCTAATAAACCTTACAGATGTCCTGGGTGTGATCAGATAATTCCAATGGCGACTCCACACATTGTTGCTTGGCTAGATTATGACGAAGAAGGTAGACGTCATTGGCATAGCGCATGTTGGGCGAAAAAAAATAATCGCGGGCCGCGCACTGAGCGCACTCGCAATGCTCCTAGATATTAACCGAATCGACCTTTTAGAAATTTAGTAAGAAAGACAATCAATTTGTCATTTCCGGCAGTCCGTTTGAAACTTGTAAATGCAATTGGAATTTGGAAACGTGCGCGCACGACGGTGCGTGGGTAAGTAAATTCAAGTATTCCCTCAGGTCCATGGATACGTCCATAACCACTGTCTTTCACGCCACCAAATGGCACCGATGCGATAGCTGCGAATGAAATAACCGAATTGATTGCAACCATTCCACATTTGAGTTGTGAAGCAATTCTTTTGCCTTGACGTTTTGACCAAATTGATGCACCAAGGCCGTAACGTGAAGCATTTGATAATTCAATTGCCTCATCCATATCACGTACACGATTGATCACAATAGTTGGTCCAAAAGTTTCTTCGCGTACTGCAGTTGAATCTTCAGGCACATCAACCAAAATAACTGGTTCAACGTAAGGCTTCTTCACTGAATCGGCTCCACCAAATACTGGAGTACCGCCTCTGGCGATTGCATCCTTGATATGAGATTCAATAATGTCGAGTTGTTTTGGCATTGTGGCCGGACCATAATTGCCAACTCCTGGTGCACCTGGATGAATATTCTTTGCCGCTGCAACCATTCCCGCAATAAATACATCGGCAACTTTTTCATGGACATAGACGCGCTCTGCACCGATACATGTTTGCCCTGCATTACTCATTGCAGACCAAATAGTGGCATCAACTGCGCGTTTGATATCGGCATCGGCTGCAACAATTACTGGATCTTTTCCACCGCATTCAAGAACAACGGGAGTCATAGTTGCAGCGCACGTAGCTGCGACAATTTTCGCAGTCTTTGTAGAACCAGTGAATGCCAATTTATCAACGCCACTTTCGCAGAGTGCTTTACCGGTTTCACCTAGTCCTGTAATGCAAGTGAAAATATGTTCAAAGGGTGCAACTTCACTAAATGTTTGAGCTAGCCACATTCCAACTCCAGGCGTGAACTCACTCGGCTTAAAAACAACAGTATTTCCAGCTGCCAATGAGTACGCAATTGATCCCATAGGAGTAAAGATTGGATAGTTCCACGGCCCAATGACGCCGACAACACCAAGTGGAGAACGTTCAACAGTTGCAGACATATTAGCCATGAGTAAACCAGGGGACCGATGCGATGTACGCATTACTTCGGCGGCATTGCGCGCAGCCCACCCTAAATGAGTCACTGCCAAACTCGCTTCCAATTTTGCATCACTGACAGGTTTCCCAGTTTCTCGCGAGATGAGTTCTGTAATTTCATCGACACGAGTAATAATCAAATTACTCCAAGCGAGCAAGACTTTTTTTCTTCCATTGAAGCCAAGTTTGCGCCATGCGGATGAGACAACGCGGGCTGCAGCGACTGCAACGTGAACATCATCTCCTCCAAAAACTGGATATGTACCAACTATTTCGCCAGTGACGGGAAAATGAGAATCAAATGTTGCGCCGTGATGAATGACCATAGAGAAAAGAGTACTGCCCGCCCGATAAGATTTGAAGTATGACCGAATTGATTAGAGCTAATACGGTCCTGCCTGCTACGCGTGTGGATTTTGATGTTGTTACCGCTGATGGCATTACCTTAGTTGGTGAAGTCGCCACTCCTATTGCGCCAAGTTGTGGAGCCATACTCTGCTTACATCCTCTACCAACTGCTGGCGGAATGATGGATAGTCATGTTTTCAAGAAAGCCTCTTATCGATTACCTGCATTAGCTGGTATCACCGTTGTTCGCTTCAATACTCGTGGAACAAGCAGTGAGCGTGGAGCAAGTACGGGAAGTTTTGATAATGGCATTACAGAAGGATTCGATGTTGAGGCGATGGTCAACTATTGCTTTGATATTTTGAAAATTGAAAAGTTGTGGGTTGTCGGCTGGTCATTTGGTACAGACTTAGCGCTGCGTCATGCACGAGATCCACGAATTCTTGGTCTCATTCTTCTTAGTCCACCGCTACGTACTTCAGTGGATTCAGATTTGGAATTTTGGGCACACGACGGACGTCCGGTAATTTCTTTAGTTCCCGAATTTGATGACTACCTCAAACCAGAAGAAGCCCGAATTCGTTTCGCAAAACTGAAACAAATGAAGTTGATTGCCGTCGAAGGCGCCAAGCACTTATGGATTGGCGAACCATCAGTACATAGAGTTCTTAGCGAAATAACTGCGGTCTTAGCGCCTGAAAAAGCGCCGCTACCTTTGGAATTTTAGTTATTCGTTATTTGCTCTAGGTATAACAACCTCATCAAGAATCAAGATCACAGCTGCAGCAACTGGTACAGCAAGTAGACCACCGATGAGACCGAGCAAAGAAGAACCGATCATTGCAGAGATAATTGTGACTGCTCCGGGAACAGAGAGTGTGCGCTTCATAATACGAGGAGTGACAACGTAATTTTCAACCTGCACATAAAGAACATAGGCAACAAAGGCGATGATTCCAATTGTTACCGATTGGGTTAGAGCAATAATTGTGACGACACCGCAACCAAGGAAGTGCCCAATCAATGGTACTAACCCACAAACGAGAACAATCATGGCAATTGCAATAGGCGAAGGAAGTCCAAGAATCATCGATAAAAAGAAGATGTATATCGAAGCCATAAATGCGATTATCACTTGACTACCTACGAATAGACCGACCCGGTCGATAATTGCATAGGTCAATCGGCGCACGCGATCGCGTCGACTTACTGGAACAAGACTCAGACCGAGTTCGGTTGCTTCATGAAGTGAACTCAAGAAATAGAGAGTCAAAATCAAAATTGTAAGACCAGAGAAAGTGCCGCTGAGAACTGATTTACCAACACCGATTACCCCGCCAAATGTTGAAATAAGGAGAGTGCCATCCTTTGTCACCGATTGAAGTTTGCTTTGGAGAGTATCAATAATTCCAAATTGCGTATTGAGATGTTCAATATATGAGTTGTTCTTCAATTGCGACAATAACTCTGGTCCCTTATTTATAAGTTGTGAACCTTGAGTTACAACAGGTGGAACTACAACCCAAGCAAAGAATATGCAGAATGCGATTACTGCAATAAAGATGAGAGCAACTGCTTGGCCTCTGGTCGTTCCGCGGCGTCGAATTGCTTCAACTGCTGGATTGAGGCCTGTTGCTAAGAAAAGTGCAATAAGAATAAGAATAAAAATCTGGCTTGTGCTCTCAAGCGCGCGCATAAGAATAATTGCACAGAGTGCACCGATTGTTGCGATAAAACCAAAATAGAACGGATGGGAGCGATTTATTGGAACTCCCATAACCCCGTAATCAGGTGGCTGCACAATCTTTTCTTTGCGTGTCAAAGATGTACTTATCTTCTTTTGAGTCTTCTTGATTGTTGCTTTGATGACCATGAAACCATTCTAAAGTGGGATTGCTCATAATCTTGAGCGCGATTGGCCCGTGTTCATCTATCTGTAATCTAAATACTAGATAATGTCCCTATGGCACTTCGAATTACAGGACTTGGCGAAGAGATTGCCGCTGTCACAGTTTTGCCATGGCACCAAAGTCTTGAAGAGTGGCCAGAAGATCCATCCCTTGCCGAAAAACGTGGAATTTCGCGCCACATTGTGCGCCTCGTGCGCACCAGTGATGCTCCCGATGCAGAAGTCTATGCAGTCAAGGAAACCGTTGCTGAATTTGCAAACCGTGAATATAAAATTTTGAGAGAACTCAATAAGTTGGGTGCACCAAGTGTTGAACCAATCGCTGTTGTCGAAGGACGTAAGAATCCCGAAGGCGAAGAACTTCCATGTGCCCTTGCAACACGCTTCTTGCCATACTCGCTCCCTTTCCGTGTGCTTCTATCAGGGGCGGTTTCTGCGCATGAAATAACGACTATGGCTAACGCACTAGCTCTGCTACTTGTGCGCTTGCACCTCTTAGGTTTTTGGTGGGGAGATTGTTCACTTTCTAACACTTTATTTCGCAGAGATGCCGAAGGCTTTGCTGCCTATCTTGTCGATGCCGAAACTGGTGAATTCCAAAAGACTTTGAGTGATGGACAGCGCGAACATGATTTAGAGATTGCGCATTTCAATGTGGCTGCAGAACTCGATGACTTGGCACTCTCTGGTGTTCTCTACCCCGGAATGGATCCAATTCGCGCAAGCGAAGCAGTGATCAAGAGGTATCGCAGATTATGGGCAACGCTGAGAGAGCCACAATTCTTAGATCCTTCAGATCGTCATGCAGTTGAAAAAGCAATGCGCCATCTTCAGGATTTAGGCTTTGCAGTAGAAGAAGTTTCAGTTTCCTTAGATGGTGAAACCAAATTACTTTCATTTCAGCCAAAACTTGTTGCAGCGGGATATCACCAGGCACGACTTCGCGAACTCACAGGTCTTGAAACTGAGGAGCTACAAGCGAAGCGTTTATTGGCATCTTTTGATCGATATAGAGGCCGTGAAGTTGAACCTCGTCCAGCAATTGCGGTGAGTGCAAGCAAGTGGTTGCGTGAAGTTTTCAATCCGATTATTGCAATGGTTCCCGAATCACTGCGAGGTCGAATTGAACATGCTCAACTCTTTCATGAAGTGCTAGAACATCGTTGGTATCTCAATGAGAAAGCTGGAAGTGATGTAGGTCTAGATTTTGCAACACAGGCATATATCAATGACATATTGCCATTTCGCCGAGATTCAGGAGTTGAACCAGCAGCCCTATAGGATAAGCATGTGACTCTGCCTCCTAATTTTGCACGTGCGGTAGATCTAAGTTCGCTGGGAAAACCTAAAGTTGAAAACTCTGGCCCTATGGTTGGAATTGAAGTCACTCCCGCAAATTTGACCACAGAAATTCTTGTAGCTTCGCGTACAAAACCAGTCATTCTTATCTGCTGGTCGCAACGAAGCCCAGAATCCGTGGAGATGGTTTCAACTCTTGGAAAAATTGAGAGCGAGAGTGGGGGAGCATGGATACTTGCTCGCGTAGATATTGATGCACAACCACAAGTTGCTCAAGCGCTCCAAGTACAGAGCATTCCTTTTGCGGTAGCGCTTATAAAAGAACAGATGGTTCCACTTTTTGAACAAAATTATCCTGAGGCCCAAGTTCGTTTAGTGATCGACAAAGTATTAGCGCTCGCCGCCGAACAAGGTATTGGCGATGCACCAGTAGAAAAAATTGAACCCGAAGAGGATGAAGCACTCGCTGCATTAGAGGCGGGGGATTTCATTAGCGCCGAAGCTGCTTACAAGAAATTACTCAATAGAAAACCAAGTGACCCTTTTGCAAAATTGGGCCTTGCCCAAACGCAGTTACTCATTAGAACTGAAAAATTAGATCCTTTAGTAGCTAAAGATGCCGCAGATAAAGATTTAGATAGCATCGAAAAGGCAATCAATGCTGCAGATATGTCCGTTGTAACGGGGGATATTGAATCAGCTTTCAACCGTTTATTAGACTTTATTCGTAGCCACGCAGGAGATGAGA
Organism: uncultured Actinomycetes bacterium; assembly: GCA_903858325.1. Taxonomy (GTDB): domain Bacteria; phylum Actinomycetota; class Actinomycetes; order Nanopelagicales; family Nanopelagicaceae; genus Planktophila. The sequence goes on along the minus strand of CAIOIJ010000067.1, from coordinate 12,772 downwards.
AAACAAAAGCTAAAGATCATCTCGTCATTCTTTTCGCACTCGTAGACCCAGCAGATCCTCGCGTAATAGCTGCTCGTAATGCCTTAGCGAATGCGCTGTACTGATGAGAAAAATTTCACCTAAGCGCGAATTAGATTTATTGCGTTGCACCTATTTTCTATTTGGTTTTGGAATCATGGGTCTTGCACCACGATTCCCTGAACTCAAAGCAAATCTGCACTTAGGTAACGGTCAATTTGGTTCTCTTTTGAGTACTGGATCCATTGGTTCACTCATTAGCTTGCTAACGATGGGCCATGTTGTACATAGGTATGGAAATAAGATTATCTATTTCGCATCAGTGGGCACCATCATGCTCTGCCTATTGGTACTTGTTCACACAAGTTCTAGCGCAGTATTTCTACCGTTCAATATTGTTTTTGGTGCAGCTATTTCTGCATATGTAATCGCAAATCAAACTCAAACTTTCCATTTACAAAATAGAACTGGAAAAATTCACCTCACTCACCTCAGTGGAATCTGGAGCGCAGGCGCTCTGGCATCGGCGCTTTTAGCTGGTTTCTTAGTAGGAAAAGTTTCACTTCAGGTGCATATCACTGCGCTGGCAGTAATTGTTTTCTCAGCGATGTTTGCGATTTTCTATTATTTGTCTCCGGAAATGATCGCCCCGGACCTTAGCCCCGATAATGATTATTCGATCAAGACGCTCATCAAACATTTTCATATTGATAAGGCAGTTGCAGGCGGTTTGCTCTTGGCTTCGTATCTCGAGTTTGCAGTTGGTGACTGGATTGCAATTTTCGCTAAAGATACCCTTGGCTTCAATAATGGTATGAATACAGTTCCATTTATTGTTTTTATGATTGCAATGATTGTTGGTCGACTTGCCATACATCGCCTCTTTGATAATCACTCAATTGAAAAATTAGTAACGCTAGGTGCAGTTGGAGCAGGCTTTGGAAGCTTCCTAGCCGTTGCAGCTGCTATGGTTTTTGGGCGAGATCACCAGAATTTAGCGCTTTTAGTTCTACTTATTGGAATGTTTATTTCAGGTTTAGGTTCGTCATTTATTGGACCTATTTTTACTAATGCGGCAAATACGAGATCGAGCGCACCTTCTAGCATCGTGATGGCTGAAGTGATGCTGATAAATGTGTTTCTAGTATTTGTTACAAAATGGATAGTCGCCTGGACTGCACAAGCAACTAATTTAGGCATTGCCTTATTTATTCCAGCAGTGATGCTCTTATTTGTTCCGTACTTTGCACATGCCGTTGCGCATAAAGCTACAAACTAATCAGCCAGAACCTTCAGTATTACCAGCATCTGCTGCTGAGATATCAAAAATTCGATACTTATCGATAGCCTTTTGAACTAACTTCTCGTCAATCTCGCCGATAGCAGCAAGTTGAGCAAGAGTTGCAACAGTGATTGATTCTGCATCCACCTTGAAGTGACGTCGAAGTGCGCCGCGAGTATCAGATAGACCAAAACCGTCGGTACCTAATGAGTAGAACGGATTTTGGATCCATGGAGAAATTTGATCTTGCACTGCTCTCATGAAATCACTTACTGCAATAACAGGTCCACGAGCATCGGCTAGCTTCTTAGCAACGTAAGCAGTTTTCTTATTGCCAGGATTGAGCAAGTTATGTGAATCAGTTGCAAGTCCATCACGGCGCAATTCATTCCATGAAGTTACCGACCAGACAGAGGCTGAAACGCCCCAATCTTCTTCGAGTAATTTCGCCGCTTTGAGCGCCCAGTTGAGCGCAACGCCAGAAGCCAAAATTTGAGCGCGCTTCTTCTTTTGTTCAACTCCGGGTGCATATAAGTAAATACCTTTGAGCAACCCTTCGAGATCTAAATTCTCTGGCTCTGCTGGGTGTGCATATGGCTCGTTATAAATTGTCATGTAGTAGAAAATATTTTCGCTATTTTCTCCGTACATACGGCGCAGACCATCTTTGAAAATGTGTCCGACTTCGTAAGCAAATGCTGGGTCATATGAAACTACGGCAGGGTTAGTTGCAGCTAAGAGATGAGAGTGGCCATCTTCGTGCTGTAGACCTTCGCCATTGAGAGTTGTACGACCAGCAGTTGCACCCATAACAAAGCCGCGGACCATTTGATCTGCTGCTGCCCAGAATGCATCACCTGTGCGCTGAAAACCAAACATTGAATAAAAAATATAAATTGGAATCATCGGTTCGTTATGCGTTGAATACGAAGAGCCAACAGAAGTAAATGAGGCAACCGAACCTGCCTCATTGATACCTTCATGCAAGATCACGCCAGATGTTGATTCTTTGTAAGAAAGCATGAGTTCGCGATCAACTGCTGTGTACTGCTGACCATGTGGTGAATAAATTTTGAGTGTAGGGAAGAGTGAATCCATTCCGAAAGTGCGAGCTTCATCAGGAATAATTGGAACAATTCGCGAACCAAGACCTGGATCTTTGATTACATCTTTGAGCATTCGAACGAAAGCCATTGTTGTAGCAATTTCTTGTTGACCAGAACCACGCTTTGCGGATTCAAAAACAGAATCTGCAGGCTGTGTAAGTGGCTTAGAAATTGCGCGACGTCGAGGAATTGAACCGCCGAGTGCTGCGCGGCGCTCTTGTAAATATTTGGCTTCAGGTGAATCAGCTGCCGGGCGGTAATAAGGAGGTAAGTACTTATCAAGTTGCTCATCGGCAATTGGAATATTCAAGCGGTCACGGAATTGAACAATATCTTCCAGAGTCATCTTCTTCATCTGGTGAGTTGAATTACGACCTTCAAAAGTAGAACCGAGAGTCCAGCCCTTGATTGTCTTAGCCAAAATTACTGTTGGGCGCCCATTGCTCTGCATTGATGCTGTGTAAGCAGCAAAGAGCTTGCGGTAATCATGACCGCCGCGCTTGAGGCTCCAAATTTGTTCATCGCTCCAGCCGGAAACCATTGCTGCAGTGCGTGGATCACGGCCAAAGAAATTATCGCGAATATATTTTCCAGACTCTGCTTTGAAAGTCTGGAAATCTCCATCAAGAGTTGTATTCATGAGGTTTACAAGCGCGCCTTCACGATCTTGGGCAAGAAGTGGATCCCATTCACGGCCCCACACAACCTTGATTACATTCCAGCCAGCTCCACCAAAAATTGATTCGAGCTCTTGAATAATCTTTCCATTACCGCGCACTGGTCCATCGAGGCGTTGCAAATTACAGTTGACAACAAATGTGAGGTTATCTAATTTTTCACGTGTTGCTAATCCAATTGCACCCAATGTATCTACTTCATCTACTTCGCCATCGCCTAAGAATGCCCAGACATGTTGCTGGCTCGTATCTTTGATTCCGCGATTATGAAGATAGCGATTGAAGCGTGCTTGATAAATTGCATTGAGTGGACCAATTCCCATCGAGACTGTTGGGAATTGCCAAAAATCTGGCATCAAACGTGGATGAGGATAAGAAGATAATCCACCACCTGGATGTGAAAGTTCTTGACGGAAACCATCGAGTTGATCTTCGGTGAAACGACCTTCTAAGAAAGCGCGTGCATACATACCTGGGCTTGCATGTCCCTGGAAGAAAACTTGATCTCCACCACCTGGGTGATCTTGTCCGCGGAAGAAGTGATTGAATCCAACTTCATAGAGCGCAGCCGATGATGCATAGGTTGAAATATGTCCACCAACGCCAACGCCCGGACGTTGCGCGCGGTGTACCAACATCGCCGCATTCCATCTATTGAATGCACGGATACGTCGCTCGATAGATTCATCGCCAGGAAATTCCGGTTCGCTATCGGGTGCAATGGTGTTGATGTAATCGGTTGTACGAAGCGCTGAAATACCAATCTTCTTTTCTTGCGCACGCTTGAGAAGACTGAGCATCAAATAGCGCGCACGAACTGGTCCGGCATTCTCTAGCGCTGCATCAAATGAGGCATGCCATTCGGCAGTCTCTGAAGGGTCAATATCTACGAGCTGATCGATGATCTGATCGGGTGCCTCGAAGTTATCTCTCATTGGCATATTCTCGTTGATACTGGCCAGTTAGTGAAATTGAAATGCTCCAAATATTCACACTGTGGGACAGATATTTTTCCCGTACCCCCTTGCGTAAGAGGCTCATATTCGGTGCAATTATCCCGTGACATCGCGCATGGGCTTCACTGCCGACGAGCTGGTTTTAGAGCTTGGCTACGGAAGTGACAGTGACGAAAATCTGCGTTCCAGTATTCGAGAAATTACAGGTACCGATTTTCTGGACCGAGACTCTCGAGAAGTAGTTGATGCTGTTCTCATTTGGTGGCGAGAAGGCGATGGCGATCTTGTAGATGAACTTATGGATGCAATGACATATTTGAGTGAGAGCGGTGTCATCTGGGTTCTTACTCCCAAGATAGGTCGCAGTGGTCATGTTGAGCCAAGTGATATTCAAGATGGTGCACCACTTGCAGGTCTTAGCCAAACATCAACAATGTCTATCGCTGCCGAATGGAGCGCAACACGTCTAGTGGCACGAAAGTCAGGCAAACGGTAGATTTCGCGCATGACATTAACAATTGGAAATGCAGCACCAGATTTTGAATTACTAAATCAACACGGAGAAAAAGTTTCACTCTCTTCATTCAAGGGTCAGAAAAACGTCGTCGTACTTTTCTATCCATTTGCTTTCTCAGGTATTTGCACTGGCGAACTCTGTGCATTGCGCGATGACTTAGCAGCATTCCAAAATGAGAATGTTCAACTACTCGCAATCTCATGTGATCCAATGTATGCACAACGTGCATTTGCCGATCAAGAAGGTTACAAGTTTCCAGTTCTCGCAGATTTCTGGCCACATGGCGCAGCGGCGAAGGCTTACGGAGTCTTCGATGATGCACGTGGTTGCGCAACTCGTGGAACTTTTGTAATCGATAAAGAGGGAATCCTTCGTTGGCAGATCGTCAACGGCCTTGGAGATGCTCGCAATATTGCTGATTACAAAACAGCAATTTCTGCCCTCTAATTCAACGCATTTACGCGGGCGAATTCCTACTTTCGCATTTGTGAAGTAAGATTTCGCCACTAGCTAGGCAGGTGTGAAAACATCTGCTGACGTTAGGGTGCTTAGCTCAGTGGTAGAGCGTCTCGTTTACACCGAGAATGTCGGGGGTTCGAAACCCTCAGCGCCCACCAGTCACTTAGTTCTTACTTTCGAGAATCGACATATTCCGCAGCAACTGCCTCAGCAATTGCTATTTTCGCCTCACTCCAGGATGTTTTATAAATACTTTGAAATGCGCTTTCAAAATCCTTGCCAGCGGAAATTTCCTTAATAAGTTCCATCGTAGAAGAGACTCCACCTACGGCAATTAATGATTCAGTTACGAAACTACCGATGTCATAAACGTGTGACCATGTTGCACCGTCGTATTTTCCAACTCCTTGAAGGTCTAGGAATCTCAATATTTCGCTTGAGCTGTAACTCGATAACGAACCAGTTGAATGTTTGAACCACTTTTGCCTACTTGCAAGATAGTCCTCATAATCTTTAGTCCCGCTCGCTTGCTGCACTGCGGATGCCTGACCTTCAAGAAACCATCCAGGCAAATACTTATTTGGATTGTTTGAAACTGTTGCGCTATAGAGTGAGTACTGCACAACGTGAGTAAATTCGTGTACCTCTGTACCCCCATAGATCTCTAATGGATCCAAAAAGCTTAAGTGAACACCCATGAACATTGCGCCAACGCCCATTGACGTGCTACCAAAAGCCCCGCAGTTGGAACCACTTGTGCAATTATTTGCAAGGTCTGATTCGTTAAATTTGGGTTGAGATAAAGAGCGATGTTGTGATTGTGCCCAGCTAACATCACCATTATTGAAGTAAAACACTTTTGTTTGTGCAGGTTGGCTGTAATCTGAATAAATCGTTGATGCTCTCTTGAGCAAAGTTTGAATATCAGGTTTATCGGAAGGCTGGGTAGTAGTTGGTCCAGTTGATACGATAAATTCTGTCTTTACATTCGTATTTGCCATTTTCTTTCTGACATCTGTCCATACCGCCAAAGAAATACCTTTGTAATTTTTTGATAGATCTGAAAATGAAGTTGGGACCGTAGGAATTTCAACTTTTGTTACCGCCGACTGACTGGGTGAAGGCGTTGGTGATGGCGTTGGAGTAGAAGTAGCTTCCGGCGAAGCTTGCACGACAGGCTTTGGAATTACTACGCCTTTGTCCCACACCAATTTCTTGCCAGTCTTTATGCAAGTAAATTTCTTATTCTGATAATTTGAAATTTGACCCTTGCTCTTACAAGGCGATCCGGCTTTGGTAGCAGCATTGGCAGGGATGCTCAACCCCGTTGCCACAAGTGCACATATGATGAGAAAGCCAGATAACTTTTTCATAAGAGTGATTGTAGTTTGGCTAATTGGAAATGCTGGCAATACCTACTAGAGTTGGCGATGAATTCAGGGTTATCAAACAATTACATGCAATCTAACGGTCGGAGGCGATATGAAAGCCAGCCCACAAGACCAACGCAGCATTCTCGATGTTCAAGGCTTCGATTTCGCCACGAGCACAATCAATAACAAGATCAAGACTTTGCCTGAAGTTACAGAGCTCAATGCAACAGTTATTAGAGCCAACAATGCACGTGATCTACGTATCGCAGCCCAGACCGAACTCAGCGATGTAAAGCGCGAACTTTTGCGAGCTGAAGGCGATGTTGAGCAAATTGTTACTCGCATAACTCGCGATGAAGCTCGTTTATCTAGTGGAAGTGCATCACCAAAAGAATTAGAGCAACTTCAGCACGAAGTCGGCAGCCTGAATGCTCGCCGCAGCGAGTTAGAAGAAGTCGAACTTGAAATCATGATGCGAGTCGAAGCAACCAATACTCGCATTAGTGATTTAGAAAATGAAGAGAAAACTCTTGCTTCCGAGATTGCAGATTTAGAAATCAGAAAAGAGAATGCTCTTGCGGCTCTCAATAATGAACTTGAATCCATAGCTAAAGAGCGAAGTGAAACCATTGCATCTGTTGAGAAAGCACTTGTTGATCTTTATGAAAAGATTAGAAGCAGCAACGGAACCGGAGCAGCAGCACTAGTTGGCGGTCAATGTAAAGGTTGTCACTTATCTGTAAATACTGTGGAGCTTGGAAGAATTGCTGGATTGCCAGAAGATGAACTTGTGCGCTGCGAAGAATGCCGTTGCATCTTGGTGCGAGTGAAGTAAATGGCTCGTCATTTCACACTTACTGCCGATGGTGGATCTCGCGGAAATCCAGGAGCTGCAGGCTATGGCGCAGTTGTAAGCGAGAGCGGAAATATTCTCGCAGAACTATTTGATGTCATTGGAATAGCTACAAATAATGTTGCTGAATACAGCGGACTTATTGCCGGTTTGCGTGCGATTAATAAACTTGATCCAAATGCAACAGTTGATGTGAAGATGGATAGCAAATTAGTTGTGGAGCAGATGTCAGGACGCTGGCAAATAAAGCATGCTGATATGCGCACATTGGCTCAAGATGCTCGCAGCGCTCATGATCCATCGTTAGTGACATATACATGGATTCCAAGAGATTTGAATTCTCATGCAGATCGACTTGCAAATAAGGCACTCGATGGCGAAACACAACCTGCTCCAAGGCAACTCAATTATTTGACTGATCGGTTGCGCAATGGTGAGCAAGCTACAAATATTTATTTTATTCGCCATGGCGAGACAGTTTTGACTCCAGATCGAAAGTTTTCGGGCCAAGGGGTATTGAACCCAGAACTCACTAGTACTGGCCTTGCACAAGCAGAATTAGTTGCACAAGAAGTTGCAAAGTTGAAAGGAGAAGTCCTCATTGCTTCACCGCTAAAGCGCACAACACAGACTGCAGAAAAGATTACTCAGACTACAAAACTCGAACCGATCTTTGATGATCTATGGCTTGAATGTGATTTTGGTTTATGGGATGGATTATCAGTAGAAGAAGTAAAAGAGAAGTTTCCAAAAGAGTACGAGTTATGGACAACATCGACAGCTATCGCACCGCCACAAGGTGAGTCATATGATGCACTCGCAATACGTGTTGAGGCTGGGTTAGAAAAAATTGCTTACATGTATCCGGGACAAACAGTTATCGTTGTTGCGCATCACTTAGTTATAAAGATTGCAGCTCGTCTTACAATGGGCGCATCTGCTGAAAGTATTTTTCATACAGATGTCGCTCCATGTTCTATTTCGCATATATCAATTTGGCCAAGTGATGGCCTTCGCGCAGTGCGCAGCCTCAATGAACGCGGGCATTTGCGCTCATAAAAGCGCTTATTTATTTCTGCTTTGCCCGATAAGGTAACCGTATGACTTCACGAATTCTGCATGCAGCCACAGGATCCAAAATTTCGGCCCAAGGATGGGCGCAAGAAGCAGCAATTCGTATGTTGCATAACAACTTAGATCCAGCAGTTGCGGAGCATCCTGAAAACTTAGTTGTCTATGGTGGAACCGGAAAAGCTGCACGTAACTGGCCATCCTTTGATGCAATAGTAAAGAGTCTGACAAAACTCAAAGATGACGAAACTCTTTTGGTGCAATCCGGAAAACCTGTTGGTGTATTTCAGACTCACGAATGGGCACCGCGTGTATTAATCGCAAACTCAAACCTCGTTGGAGATTGGGCTAATTGGCCAGAATTTCGCCGCTTAGAACATTTAGGTCTGACCATGTATGGCCAGATGACGGCTGGTTCTTGGATTTACATTGGTACACAAGGAATTTTGCAAGGTACATATGAAACTTTTGCCGCAGTTGCAGCCAAGCGATTCAATGGCACGTTGCAAGGAACTCTTACCCTCACGGGTGGTTGCGGTGGAATGGGTGGAGCACAACCACTTGCAGTAACAATGAATGGTGGAGTTTGTCTCATCATCGATATTGATAAGACTCGTTTAGATAAGCGTGTACACGACCGCTATCTCGATGAAGTTGCCGACAACGTTGATGATGCAATTGAGCGAGTCCTCAAAGCTAAGAATGAGCGCCGACCATTATCTGTTGGCCTAGTTGGCAATGCCGCAGAACTATTTCCTAAATTACTTTCCATGGATGTCCCGATCGATATCGTGACTGATCAAACTTCTGCCCACGATCCTTTTTCTTACGTTCCCATAGGTGTCGATGTGCATGAAGCAGCGCAGATGGCAAAAGATAATCCCGAAGATTTCACAAAGCGCTCTAAAGCTTCAATGGCTAAGCATGTCGAAGCGATGGTTGGCTTTATGGATAAAGGCGCAGAAGTATTTGATTACGGTAATTCAATCCGTGATGAAGCACGTCAAGGCGGATATTCACGGGCATTCGCCTTTCCAGGCTTCGTTCCTGCATATATCCGTCCACTTTTTTGCGAAGGTAAAGGCCCATTTCGTTGGGTTGCGCTATCGGGAGATCCCAAAGATATCTATCGCACAGATAAAGCCGTACTTGATCTCTTTCCAGAAAATGAAGGTTTGCATCGCTGGATAACAATGGCGCAAGAAAAAGTTGCTTTCCAAGGTTTACCTGCACGCATTTGCTGGCTCGGTTATGGCGAACGCGATAAAGCAGGACTCGCATTCAACGATTTGGTTGCAAAGGGTGAAGTCTCTGCACCAATTGTTATCGGTCGCGATCATTTAGATTGTGGTTCGGTTGCTTCGCCGTATCGCGAAACGGAATCTATGTTGGATGGCTCAGATGCAATTGCAGATTGGCCACTGCTTAATGCGATGGTTAATATTTCATCTGGTGCATCCTGGGTTTCACTCCACCATGGTGGTGGCGTAGGTATGGGTCGTTCTATGCATGCTGGCCAGGTATCTGTTGCTGATGGCACAAAACTTGCAGCGCAGAAGTTAGCGCGAGTTCTTACAAATGATCCTGGCATGGGAGTTATTCGCCATGCAGATGCGGGTTACGACTTAGCGATTGATGCGGCGAAAGAGCGCCACGTTCATGTTCCGATGTTGGATATTGAATGACAAGCACACTTGTTACAAATATTGGTCAGCTCGTTACTAATGACCCAGCTCATGATGGAACAAAACTTGGAATAATTCTCAATGCTGCAATGCTTATAGAAGATGGTGTGGTTGCTTGGGTTGGCCCAAACTCTGATGCACCAACACATCACATAAAAAAGACAATTGATGCTCATGGTCGTTGCGTCATTCCGGGATACGTGGATAGTCACAATCATTTGATTTTTGCGGGAGATAGAAGCGCAGAATTTCGGGCACGTATGCAAGGCGTGAGTTACACCGCCGGCGGTATAGCGCATACAGTGGAACAGACTCGACATGCACCCGATGCAATGCTTTTGGCACATGCGCAATCTTTGGTAGCGGAAGCACATGCAAGCGGTACAACAACGATTGAATGTAAATCTGGATATGGACTTACAGTGGAAGATGAGCGCCGCAGTTTGGAAATTGCGAGCACTTTTACGGAGGAAACTACTTATCTCGGTGCTCACGTTTATCCATTGGAATATAAAGATTCACCAAAAGATTATGTAGATCTTGTCTGCGGACAAATGCTCGATGCAGTTCTGCCTCATGCAAAATGGATTGATGTTTTCTGCGATAAAGGTGCCTTCTCTGTCAATGATGCGCGCACCATTCTCAAAGCTGGCATGGCTAAAGGATTATTGCCACGATTGCATGCAAATCAATTAGAAGCAGGGCAAGGTGTGCAACTTGGCGTTGAGCTTGGTTGCGCATCCGTTGACCACGTTTCGCATTTGAGCGAAAAAGATATTGAGGCGCTATCAACATCAAAGACAGTTGCTACTTTTTTACCCGGTGCTGAATTTTCAACTCGTTCGCCCTACCCAGATGTTCGCCCATTATTAGAAGCAAGTATCACCGTGGCTCTTGCCAGCGATTGCAATCCTGGAAGTTCGTACACAACGAGCATGCCATTTGTTATGGCAGTGGCAGTGCGCGATATGCACTTCTCACCAGAACAAGCGTTGTGGTCAGCAACGATGGGTGGAGCAAAGGCCTTATTGCGCGAGGATATTGGCCATTTAGTTGAAGGCGCATCTGCAGATTTTCAAATACTTTCGTCACATTCGTATTTGCACTTGGCATATCGCCCTGGTGTGAATTTAGTAGAACAGGTATGGCGCAATGGCCTCCAGCTCATCTAAAAAGGTAACTCTTTCAACTTCAGGACTCACATTCGATGATGTCATTGCAGTTGCTCGCCATGGCGCACACGTTGAACTCTCACAAAGTGCAATTGATGCCATGAATTCTTCACGTAAATATATTGAAGAATATGCAGCAGGTGGAATTCCTGTCTACGGAGTTTCAACTGGTTTTGGCGCCCTGGCTAATCGCCATATTGATGTTGAAGATCGCGTTCAACTGCAGAAATCACTTATTCGCTCACATGCAGCAGGAGTTGGCCCAGCAATTGAGGGCGAAGTTGTACGCGCTCTTATGTTCTTGCGCCTTCGCACTATGGCGTCTGGGCGCACAGGTGTACGAGTAAAACTCGCGCAAACGTATGTAGATTTTTTGAATAAAGGTATTACTCCAGTAGTTCCAGAGTTTGGCTCATTAGGTTGCAGTGGAGACCTTGCACCACTTTCACATTGCGCACTGGCTCTTATGGGTGAAGGTCGCGTTCATGATGCAAACGGTGTTGAAATGCCAACGATGCAAGCACTCGATGCTGCAGGTATTACTCCCATTGAATTAGAAGCAAAAGAAGGTCTCGCACTTATCAATGGCACTGATGGGATGCTCGGTATGTTGATTATGGCGTGCTCAGACCTTGCCGACTTATGCTCAGTTGCAGATATAACAACAGCAATGTCGATTGAAGGCCTACTTGGTACCGATCGTGTCTTTGCACCAGATTTACACGCACCACTTCGCCCGCAAGTTGGACAAGCAATTAGTGCTGCCAATATTTATGCCATGCTAAAGAATTCTGGAATCGTTGCATCGCACCGCGAAAATGATTCACGAGTACAAGATGCATACTCTCTTCGCTGTGCACCACAAGTAAATGGCGCAGTTCGCGACACTGTTGCCTACGCTTCCACTATTGCCCAGCGCGAACTTGCTAGCAATATAGATAATCCAGTTGTGTTACCTGATGGTCGCGTTGAATCCAATGGAAATTTCCACGGCGCACCAGTTGGCTACGTTCTAGATTTCCTTGCAATTGCAGCAGCTGATTTAGGTTCAATGGCAGAGCGTCGAACAGATAGAGCGCTAGATCAACATCGAAGCGCAGGTCTTCCGCCATTTCTCGCTCACGATCCAGGTGTTGATTCAGGTTTGATGATTGCTCAATACACACAAGCAGGGCTAGTAAGTGAAAATAAACGTCTTGCATCACCTGCAAGCGTTGATTCAATCCCAAGTTCTGCAATGCAAGAAGATCACGTATCAATGGGGTGGAGCGCTGCTCGTAAACTTCGCAAAGTTGTAGATAACCTCACTCGAATCCTTGCTATTGAATTAGTCACCGCAGCCCGCGCTATTGAGCTGCGCGCAGGACTAACACCGTCTCCTGCAACAGCGCGCGTTGTCAAAGAATTGAGAACTCAAGTACCAGGAGTTGGTCCAGATAGATTCTTATCTCCTGAATTAGAAGCAGCAACAACTCTTGTTCACTCAGGTGTAATTCTTAGAGCTGCGCGAGAAGTTATAAAGGATCTTGCCTAATTATTGGCGTGTAGCAAAACCAGCACTTGCCTCTAATACCAACAGTGCAGCAAGGCGCACAGTGCGCTG
>CAIOIJ010000066.1 GCA_903858325.1 uncultured Actinomycetes bacterium | reverse complement strand
TCCCCATGACAAATGCGGCAGCAGTAATGGCGGTTATAACTTTTCTCTTCATTTCAATTCCTATTCATGTTTGTAAATCCGCATGAATGGCGACATTGATAGAGGTTATGCGGGTGTGGTCTCTATCGAAAATGTCGCAAGTGATGGCGGGGCACGATCTCGAATCGCTGCCTTGAAAGTTGAAATGATTGATGCAACGGCATCACCTGCGCATTGACTCTGGCGAAGAATCGGAAAATCTATGGCACGAAATATCTGCGGGATAAAGAATGAAATGAACTTCTGTTCAACGCGTTCTATGCAACGTTGGCAACGACGAACGACATGAAAACCGACAATGCCTGCAATCACGTGCGACGCACTCATCTGTAGATTTGAATTCATTGCATGTGCGCTAATAGTCATGTGTCCAAAGAATTGAAAGAGCAATATCAGCGCCGCAAGCTGTGGCCCCGTCAATTCATTGACTTCCTTGACATAAAGTAGAACAAAAGTTCCGATCAAAATAGCGGGTAGCAAGAAATTGAACTCGAATGAACCGCCGCCGATTACGTGGGCGGCAATCATGCTCAAAAATAGCGCTGAAGATACAAGCGTTGGGCTAATTGCGCGCTCGAGTTTCATAGGTGCGAGAGTATTGCAGGTGCCTCAAAAAAAGAAGCATTTGAAGGATTTCGCTTGAACTTTCGCCCTTGCTATTGTTGCGCCAAGCCCACGATCGAAAGGCACGGAATGAAGAAGCTCATCAAAGTAACTCCATTTGTAATTGCAGCTCTGCTTCTTGCAGGTTGCGCAGGACAGAGCAAGACTGACACGGCTGCATCTTCAGATTGCACACCGGCAGGCTTGAGCACAATTGAACCTAACGTTCTTACAATTGCAACTGGCGAACCTGCTTATTCTCCATGGGTTCTCAACGATGCACCTGAAAAGGGTGAAGGTTTTGAAGCAGCAGTTGCATACGCAGTTGCTAAGCAACTCGGTTACGACAACTCAGCAGTCAAATGGGTTCGTACAACATTCGATGGCGCAATTGCACCAGGACCAAAGACTTTCGATTTCAATATTCAGCAGTACTCAATTACTGACGAGCGCAAAGCTGTTGTTGATTTCTCATCTGCTTATTACAAGTCAAACCAATCAATCGTTTCCTACACTGGAAGTAAAATTGCAAAGATTGCAGATATCGCAGGACTCAAAGCATCTGGTGCAAAATTAGGTGCTGCAGTTGGTTCGACTTCCCTTGATCTCATCGAAAAAACTCTTGGCCTCAAAGCCCAGGTTTTCAATGACAATGCTGCAGCAGTTGCTGCACTCAAGAATGGCCAGATCGATGGCTTGGTAGTAGATCTTCCAACTGCCTTCTATCTATCAGCTGTTGAAGTTCCAAAGGGAATCATTGTTGGACAATTTGAAAACAGTGACTCAATGGACAATGGCGCTGGACTCTTGCTTGCAAAGGACAGCCCAATCACAGCATGCGTAACTGGCGCAGTTGATGCAATTCGCAATAGCGGAGAGCTTCAAACAATTACTGACCAGTGGCTGACAACAGCTGCAGGTGCACCAGTTCTAAAGTAAAACCGATACATTACCGATATGTCTCAAGAGGTAGGGCGCGGGTCTGATCACACATCAGATTCCGCGCCTTATTCTTTTGGCGGTCAATGGAGCCCTAGCGCAATCGAATTAGAACGCCGTCTTGCACGCAAGGCCCGTTCACGCAAAAATGCACTTGTTGCAACGCTATCTAGCATTCTTGTTCTCGGAACTCTTGCCGCCATTGTCGTCACATCACCTGGATGGAAGAGTCTCTCTGACACATTTTTCAAATGGGCGTATGGTTTTGAGGTACTACCCAAAATTATTTTGGGATTTGGCGCAAATGTTTTTCTTACAGTTATTGCGGCAACCTCTGTTGGAATTTTCGGACTTATTCTTGCGCTAGTGCGAACATCGCGCTCCCCCGCTATTACTCCCTTTCGAATTCTGGCAACTATTTATGTCGATATTTTCCGCGGTATCCCGATGTTGCTTATTATCTTGCTCGTTGGTTTTGGTATTCCGGCACTGCGTTTACAAGGTGTAACAAATAACGTATTTATTCTCGGAATCTGCGCAGTAATCATTACTTACTCGGCATATGTTGCCGAAGTTATACGAAGTGGAATCCTCACCGTTCATCCAAGCCAACGCGCAGCTGCACGCTCATTAGGGCTTTCTAACTTTCAAACCCTGCGTTACGTTGTATTGCCACAAGCGCTTCGCCGCGTTACTCCCCCACTACTCAATGATTTGGTCTCACTGATCAAGGACACGGGTCTGGTATCTATCCTGGGCGTTACCGATGCAATTAGAGCGGCGCAAATTGCTAGTAGCCGAAGCTTTAATTACACCCCTTATGTCATGGCTGCTGGAATCTTTTTATTAGTGACAATTCCACTTACCCGCTACACAGATCGCACGTTGCGCAAATCTATTGAACGCCAGAATGCGCAGGGACTTGCATGAGTATTCCTGTACTGGCGCTTGAGAGAGTACGCAAAGCTTTTGGTAGCGAAGTCGTGCTTGAAGATATTTCAATTACCGTTCCCGAACACACTGCCACCGTATTTATTGGCGCGTCAGGTTCTGGTAAATCCACACTTTTGCGCTGCATCAATCTCTTAGAGCAAATCGATGATGGCACTATCAAACTCGACGGCGCCGATATCACTGATCCATCAGTTGATCCAGATGAAGTCCGCCGTAAATTAGGAATGGTTTTTCAATCTTTCAATTTGTTCCCACACATGAGTGTTGTTGAAAATATCATTTTGGCCCCTATGCGCGTTCATTCGAAATCTCGCGATGAAGCAATCGCGGAGGCGCTCGAACTACTTGACCGCTTTGGGCTTCGTGAAAAAGCGGAGCAATATCCCGATCGTCTCAGTGGTGGACAACAACAGCGTGTTGCAATTATTAGATCCCTTGCCGTCAAGCCTCGCCTACTTTTACTCGATGAAATCACTTCGGCGCTCGATCCAGTATTAGTCAATGAAGTCTTGAGCACCGTTCGCGATTTGAAAGAACATGGCATGACAATGTTGCTTGCAACGCACGAGATGGGTTTTGCAAAAGAAGTTGCCGATGAAGTTTGTTTCTTGGAGCACGGACGTATTTTGGAATGGGGAAAACCCGAAGAAATTTTGGAAAATCCTAAGAAGCCTCAAACTAAAGAGTTCCTCAAGCGCGTACATGAAGCTGGCCGTCTGTAGTGCTTGGCCATAACTTTGAAATAGTTGAAGGCTCCCCCGATTCGCGAGTAATTTTGCATGTCCCCCACTCTGCAATATTTATTCCTCCCAATGTTCGCGCAGATATTCTTCTTACGGATTCACAATTGCAGAGCGAACTAGATTCAATGACAGATACAAAGACAGAAGAGATTGCGCGTTTGGCAGCTGGTCAAAATGAAATCAAACCGTGGCTATTTATCAATAAGTATTCGCGCTTAGTAATTGATCCAGAACGTTTTCCAGATGAGCGCGAGATCATGAACAAAGTTGGAATGGGCGCTGTGTATCGCAAGACCTCAATGGATGAAAATCTTCGATCCCCAGATTTCGCAGGAGAGAAAGATTTACTTGATAATTATTTCCACCCTTACGCAAAGGCAATCACTGATCTTGTTTCACAGCGCTTGAACAGTGCTGGCAAAGTTGTGATTCTCGATATTCATTCTTATCGCCCAGAGCAACATGAAAATGCGGTCAATCATGGTCAAAAACGTCCCGCAATGTGTATCGGTACCGACGCTTTTCACACATCCGCGCAACTCAAAGCCCTAGGTATGCAATCTTTTGCAGCCATTGGTGATGTATTTGAGAACGAGCCATACGCCGGTACATATGTACCGCTGAAATATTATGGCGTTGATACATTCGTTCAAGCAATGATGATGGAGACTCGCGCAGATACTTTCTTAGATGAAAAATTAGAATTTCATTCGGGAGCAAAAATCGTCGTTGATTCTTTAGCGAGCCTTATCAAAGGCGCGCAGCTCCTGAAGTAATTCGAAGCCGACTTTTTCATAGAGTCGTTTAGCTGGCGCATTGCCTGCAAATACACCTAAGCCCACACGAGCAACTCCCATCGAATGCAAACGCGACAACATGCCCCGTACAAGTTCGGCGCCAATGCCTTTGCCGCGTGCATCTTCACCCGTAACAATTGATGCAAACATGTGATGACCGCTGCGCCACTTCACAATTGTTCCCATAGAAAGTAATTCACCCTCTGTGCTGCGCACACATCCCCAAAAAAGTGATTCGGGGTCACCCGATCGCACTGAAGAATTTGGTGCATAAGTATCAATAAATGCATCGATCTCTGGTGCATCCTCAAAAGTTTGCACCATGGGATATTGCGCATACGGCGCCGTATCTACTGCATAGACATCCCAGTCGCCATCGATTGTGTAATTAGCGGGTACAGGTGTTGTGGATTGGCGCGTTGTTGAACATTCATCCCATTGCGGATTCCAATATGGTTCTAAACCAAAACCCATTCCAAAAATCTTGTTATCTTCAATTGTCAACGAGAGATTTCCAGGACTGCGCGCAGCACCAGTAAAAAGATGTGCAGGGCAATATAGATCAAAGAGCTCTTTTACTCTTGAGTCATATGTCGCCCATTGAGTGGCAACTTCAAAATCTTCGGTAAATTCAAAAGCCACGTATTAATCCAAAAAGAAATCAAGTAGGAAATCTTTGGTGCCAGGAACTACCGAATACTTATCAAGGTCGGTAATACCTTCAGAGGCTAAGAGTTCGTCATCGACAAAGAAGTTACCTGTGCAATCTGCCGATGGGCGATTCAAAATAATGTATGCAGCATCGGCCAGAATTTCAGGAGTTCTACACGCTGCAGTATCTACACCTGGAATCATGGCAAGGGCTGCAGTATCAATTGCAGTTCGTGGCCACAGCGCGTTGACGCCAATTCCATCGCGCTTGAATTCAGCCGACATTCCCAGAACACACATACTCATTCCATACTTTGCCATTGTGTATGCAACGTGATTCTTGAACCACACTGGTTTCATAGAAAGCGGGGGCGAAAGATTGAGAATATGCGGATTGCGCCCATCGGCTGCAGACTTCTTGAGATGCGGAATCACGGCTTGAGACGTGAGAAAAGTTCCGCGTACATTGACATCAAACATCAAATCAAAGCGCTTGGCAGGCGTTGCCTCGGTCTTAGTCAAATTGATTGCACTTGCATTATTGATCAAAATATCTAGACCACCGAATTCGGCTGCTGCTTGCGCAACTGCAGCTTCAATTTGATTCTCATCACGAAGGTCGCATTGGATAGGAAGGGCCGTTCCCCCTGCTGCCCGAATTTCTTCGGCAGCTGTAAAAATCGTTCCCTCTAATTTTGGATTTACTTCTGCAGTCTTTGCCGCAATTGCAATGGATGCACCATCGCGCGCGGCACGTAGTGCAATTGCAAGACCGATACCGCGAGATCCGCCAGTGATAAATATTTTCTTGCCAGATAGATCTCCGGTGATACTCATTTGCTGCCTCTCTTTGCCATGAAGTTCATAAATGCTTCCATTGCTTCTTCTGATTGAAGCGCCATTGAAAAGAGTTGGAACTCTGCGCGCATCACTGCCGCAACCGAATCGTGATGACGCGCCTTGAGTAACGCCTTAGTATTTATAATCGCTTGTGGTGGTTGACCTGCGATTTGCTGGGCAATACGCATCGCCTCTGCATATGGATCAGTAGCAACCGATGCTACGAGTCCCATCTCTTTAGCTTCATCGGCGCCAAAAGCTTCGCCGGTCAAAAATATTTTTGCTGCTCTTTGATAGCCAACTAATTGTGGAAACAAGAAACTTGAACCAGCTTCAGGTACAAGACCTAGTGAAGTAAATGGCATAGAAAAATTCGCCGTAGGTGCTGCAATAACGACATCACAATGCAGGAGCATGGTGGTTCCAACGCCAACAGCATTGCCTTTGACTGATGCAATCAATGGTTTAGGAAAATTGAGTAGGGATCCCAGAAAGACTCCAACATCAGAATCTTCATCAGAAGGTGGGTTTTCCATAAAATCTTTAATATCGTTGCCTGCAGTGAAATGATCGCCCTCCGAAGAAATAACTACGCAACGGATTCCAAAATCACCAGCCGCCTCATTCAAGCCTTTAGCGAGGTCGCCATACATGGCACGGGTCAGGGCATTCATTTTTGCCGGGCGATTGATAGAAAGGGTCAGGATTGCCCCCTCTTGTGTGGCCAAAATTTCACTCATAACGCCATCTTAGGGGTGTCAAATGATTAAATTAGGTAGGAGAATAGGAATCACAATACCCCGGAGAGGTAAGTAAAAAATGGCACGTGATATCACAATCAGTACCCGTGAACTATCCCCTTTTGAGCGACTCGTCTTAGAACTAGTCTGCGAGGGAAAATCAAATGGCGCAATTGCTACAGAGACTTCACATACTGAAAAAGTTATCGAAAATACTGTCAGCCGTAGTGCACAAGTTTTTGGAATTAGGTCCGATGCAGAAACAAACTTGCGAGTTCTTTTAGCACTTGCATACCGCACACATTATGGCGATCAAGCTTTTGATAAATTGAATACGCCATGTTCGCATCATGAAATTGCTCCGGATGGTCGCTCGTACTGCAATCGCGTATTGCAGTAATACATACTTTTCTGTTTCTTGCATCACATAAACCTTAGGGCTACCACTCAAAGAGTTTCTTATAACTCTTAGCGAGTGATACCTCTCCCTGTTTTATAGATTCACGCATAAGCAACGGAGTTAACTAACCCTGCATCTTATTGGAGATGACTAAAAGGGAGAGTTAAATGAAACGTAAGACTTTTGACAAGATTGTAACCTTCGTAGGTTTTGGACTCAGCATTTTTCTACTTGTTGCTGCAGGACTTCTCAACTGGGGTGCAACATTTGCTGATGGCGCAGTCAAGTCGCAATTAGAAGCACAGGAGATTGTTATTCCTGCATCTAATGGCGATTCATCTGCTGATGCAGCAACAGTTGCATTCTTTGAAGCCAATGGCGACAAGACAATGACAACAGGTAAGCAAGCACAGATGTATGCAGAGCACTACATCGGTTTCCATCTTTCAAAGATGCCAAAGTATGCAGCAGCTTCAACTGCTGCACGTTCTGCAGCAGCTGCAGCAGCAGCTGATCCAACAAATGCCGATGCACAAGCAGCGGCAGCAAAAGCAAATGCAACAGTTGAAACCGTTTTCAAGGGTGAAACATTGCGTGGCACTTTGCTTACAGCATATGCATTCTGGGAGTTAGGTCAGATTGCTTTGATCTCTGCAGGAGTAACACTTCTTGGCGGAATCTTGATGCTTCTTCTCTCAATCGCTGGGTTGATTCATCTTCGTCGCACCCCTGAGGATGCGACGATTTAACCCTCAACTCTCCGTGAGGGGAAAAGGAAAACCCCCCGTATCCAGTAATGGAGACGGGGGGTTTTTCAATTCCTAGATATTAGCTCTGCAATTTTCCAGAGATAAAATCTTCAGTCTTTACATGAGCTTGTTCATCTGTGTATTGCACAGGTGGAGTCTTCATGAAGTAACTAGATGGTGAAAGAAGTGGTCCACCAATCTTGCGATCAAGACCAATCTTTGCGCAACGAAGCGCATCGATAATTACACCAGCAGAGTTAGGTGAATCCCATACCTCTAGCTTGTATTCCAGGTTCAATGGAACGTCACCAAATGCGCGACCCTCTAAGCGAACATAGGCCCACTTGCGATCATCGAGCCATGGAATGTAATCCGATGGACCAATGTGAACATTCTTTGCACCCATATCGTGGTCGAGTTGGGATGTAACCGAGTTTGTTTTTGAAATCTTTTTAGATTCAAGACGATCACGCTCGAGCATGTTCTTGAAGTCCATATTTCCGCCAACATTGAGTTGGTATGTGCGATCTAGGTGAACGCCACGATCTTGGAACAACTTAGCCATGATGCGGTGAGTGATTGTCGCACCAACTTGGCTCTTGATGTCATCTCCAACAATAGGAAGTCCAGCCTTTGTGAACTTATCTGCCCACACCGGATCAGATGCGATAAACACTGGCAATGCGTTGACGAATGCAACACCTGCATCAATTGCGCATTGTGCGTAGTACTTAGCAGCTACTTCAGAACCCACAGGCAAGTAGCAAATAAGTACATCTACTTGCTCTTCCTTGAGTACTGCAACAACATCGACAGCTGGTGCATCTGATTCGGTAATTGTTTCGCGATAGTACTTACCAAGACCATCATTGGTGACACCGCGTAGAACGGGTACACCTGTCTTAGCAACATCGCTAAATTTGATTGTGTTGTTTTCGCTAGCCCAAATTGCATCGGCTAGGTCGAGGCCAACTTTCTTTGCATCGACATCAAAGGCTGCAACGAACTTGACGTTAGAGATGTGGTATCCCCCAACGACTGCGTGCATAAGACCTGGGATCTCTTGATCAATGGCAGCATCCTTGTAATAAGTAACGCCCTGTACTAATGAGTTAGCGCAGTTACCAACGCCAACGATTGCGACACGGATGTCACCTTTACCTGTTGTGATATTCACTCTATTTCCTCTCGGTTTTGATCATGTCTTCAAGCCACGCGATTTCTCGTTCAGCTGATTCCAACGAGTGACGTCGC
>CAIOIJ010000065.1 GCA_903858325.1 uncultured Actinomycetes bacterium | reverse complement strand
TTACCTTTGTATATCGAAATGCATGTGGCTTTCGAAAAAGCATTGGAACTATCATGAAACACATTTCACTACAACGAATAATTTTATCCTCAGTAATTATTTCAGCGCTTATAGTGCAGCCCAGTGCATATTCCGCATCAGATACTAAGAGCGGAGCCACGTGCAAGAAAGTTGGCGCAAACGCAACAACATCGAGTAAACAAAAACTTGTGTGCACTAAGAGTGGTAAAAAACTCCTTTGGAAAATTGTTGCAGCACCGAAACCTGTTGTGACTTCTTCGCCATCCCCTACACCTACGCCTACTCCAACAATGAGCGCATCTGCTTCGGCCTCGCCTACCCCAACTCCGGCAGTGACAAACGCATCATTGATGAGCACTGAATGCATTGCTTACTTTGTCAAAATGGGTTTATCGAAAGATGCCCCTGAAACAGCAGGTTCGGGTTTCAACCCAAACGAGAGCTCGAGTGATGGCGGCAAGGATGCCTACTCAAAATGTACAACTGATACTGGTAAAACGGATGTAATAACAACATCACCATTTGCTCTCACCGATGTTGCATCCATTACTAAATATAGATCTTGTTCTGGACATGATTACGCAGAAGGATCTGCTGATGGTCAAACGCTTAGCAAGGATCCTAATTACGAAAAATTCTCATCAATGAAGCACTACATAAGTCCGGTCAAGCAAAGCTCTGGAGATAGAACAGATGTCCTTGCACCCTATGACGGAATTATTTCTAGAGTGTCAGGTGTGGCTACACAGGGAGGTGGCGGTGGAGTGCAGGTAGATGTTATTCCTTACGCAAACCCATCTGTCACATTAACATTTATGCATATTTTTGGTGTCACCGTAAAAGCTGGAGATGCGGTAAAGAGTGGAGAAAAGATCGCTTACCACGAGGTATTGCCAGCAAACGTTGGTCACTCTTCATTTGATATTGTTATTTCAAACTTTGATAAGGCAGCAATGCTTGCACACGCTCGCAAACTTTCTTCAATGATGTCCTACCTTGCTCCTTCAGTTTTGATTTCTTATTCTTCTGCGGGAATTACTTTAGATAATGCAATATGGCCAGCGGCTTTTCGCGCTTCTAATCCATGTGCAATGACCGGGAATCAAGGGTTCTTTGCTGGTCCTGAGAATTCTGCTGACAGGGTTTATCTCAAGCACTGAGTGCTCCAATTCTCATCGAGAACGGTATTGAAAGTGCCTAAAGGGTCATAGAGTGGTGTTATGACAATGGAGTCAGCACTTGAAACCGCGCGTACCCAGTTACGTCGCGCTGTAGAACTATTAGAACTAACTGAAAACGATTGGCAAACGCTTTCAACACCGCGGCGCATTTTGGAAGTTGCGGTGCCGCTTCGCCGAGATAACGGCAATGTCGAAATGTATAAGGGCTTTCGAGTTCAATATTCAACTACTCGCGGCCCTTCCAAAGGTGGAGTTCGTTTTCACCCTACGATCGATATGGATGAAACTGTTGCGCTAGCAATGTTGATGACTTGGAAATGCGCGCTCACTAATCTTCCATACGGTGGCGCAAAAGGTGGCATTGCAGTTGATGCACAATCACTTTCATTAGCTGAAAATGAACGTCTCACACGTCGCTATACATCTGAAATTTTGCCAATCATCGGACCAGAACGAGATATTCCTGCACCAGATGTTGGAACCGATGAGCGAAATATGGCATGGATGATGGATACGTACTCTGTCAATGCAGGCTTTGCTGTACCTGGCGTTGTTACAGGTAAACCAATTGTTCTAGGCGGATCACTCGGCAGAACTTCTGCAACCGGTGATGGCGTTGCAATCTCTGCAATCGAAGCGCTGCGTACTAAAGGAATAGATCCCAAAGGCGCAACAGTTGCTATTCAAGGTTTCGGAAAAGTTGGTTACTGGGCTGCAATTGCTTTAGAGAATCTAGGTCTCAAGATTGTGGCGGTAAGCGATGTCAATGGCGGAGTAACTGGTTTCAAGAGTGTCACAGAACTATGGAATCACTTCCTCGCAAACAAAAATCTTGATCTACCTGGCACCGACAAACTTACCCAGGAAGAGCTCTTGCATCTCGATGTCGATGTTCTTATTCCTGCAGCGCTAGCCGATGCAATTACTGAGAAAAACGCATCTGGAATCAAAGCCAAAGTAATTGTTGAAGGTGCTAATGCCCCAACCACTCCTGGTGGCGATGCAATTCTCAATGAGAATCGCATTCTTGTAGTTCCAGATATTTTGGCTAACTCAGGCGGTGTAATTGTTTCTTACTTCGAATGGGTTCAAGATAAGCAGAATTATTTCTGGACTGCCGACGAAGTGAAATCAAATCTCAATGAAATCATGATGCGTTCGTTCCGCGAAGTCGAAGAGATGGCACGCACTAAGAAAGTTTCATGGCGCGAAGCAGCTCACATGATTGGTGTTGCACGTGTTGCCGAAGCCCATAGATTACGCGGGCTTTATCCATAAAAAGATTACGGTATGAGCGAAACCTTAATGGATTCGTTTCCTGCTGAAACCATATCAAGACCTTTTTGGAAATCCGCCAAAGGAAGTTGATGGGTACAGATTTTATCCAACGGTAATTTTCCGGATTCAATCATGGCAATTGCCGCTGGCCAGCAATGTGGACCAAGGTGAGCGCCGAGAACATCGAGCTCTTTATCATCGCTGATGATGCTCCAGTCAACGGTGACATCTTCTTTGAAAACACTGTACAAAACAAAAGTTCCAAGTTTGCGCAAAATTTGTAACCCTTGCGCCACTGCACTTGGGTGACCAGTGCCTTCTAAGTAGATATCTGCGCCGTATCCTTCAGTGAGTTCTTTAACTATTTCAATCGCGTTTTCGCGCCCGATATTGATAGTAAGCGTTGCGCCGCATTCTTTTGCAACAGCCAACTTACGATCATCTAGGTCCAGAGCAATAAGAATTGCAGGTTTCTTCACCGCAGCGCCAGCAATCATTCCAAGACCGATAGGGCCACATCCCGCTACTACAACTACATCTGTATTTTTAATATTTGCGCGCTCGACTGCATGCAGTGCGCAAGACAATGGTTCTGCATAGGCAGCGTGTGCTGGTTTTACGTTTTTAGAAATTTTGTGAACACGAGAATGCTTTGAGAAAACCATGTAGGAAGCCATAGCACCAGGGGTTTTTCGCTTGAAACCAAACATTCCATGAGGTGCACACATCCAATATTCACCGCGCTTGCAGTAACGACACTCTTCGCAAGGAACAATCTGCTCTGCGACAACTCGATCACCAACTACTACTCCCCAACGCTTACTTGCCTCTTCATCAATTTGCGCAATCTCACCAACAAATTCATGACCCGGAATAACTTCAGTCTCGGCCCATGCGGGTCTATTTTCATCTCCCCAAAATTTTGATGCACCGTGATAACACTTCAAGTCGCTGGCACAAATTCCAACAGCTTCCACTCTCACGAGCGCTTCACCTTTAGTTGGCGTTGGTATTTCGACATCTTCTAACTTGTAATCCATCGGACCATGACATACGACTGCCTTCATTGTTGGGCTCATACGAGATCCTCTTTCTTTTTCATCGGTTCGCTGCTTTGATTGAAATACATTCTTGGACTATTGAGAGATAAGTTTGAGGGTTATGGGATCTGCGGCCTAGGAATAAGCCATCGCATGTTCCAGAAATTTTTTCAAATAGGCCTTCTCCCGCGCTTCCTCCATAAAGAATTTGGAAATTTGCGATATTTAGAGCCTCTAATTCTTGCCGAATAATGGAGCACATCATATTTATATGTTCTGCCGTAGCGGGGTGATCGACTCCAATTGCCCAAGTTGGTTCGTATGCAATAACAATTTTCTTCAGATTCTTCGCTTCTGTGACTGCGCTTCTGATCTGGCTTTTTACCTCTGCCTGAGCTGACTTTTCTTCTCTGCTGAGCTCGCCAATGCAGACAATGGGAATTAGATTATTTCTATCACTCGCTGCAATCTTTTGAGAGATCACCTCGTCGCTTTCACTAAAGAGAGTTCGACGTTCGTGATGGCCAATTAGTGCGAACTTACATCCCATTTGAGCGAGCAATTGGGGGCTTGTCTCACCGGTAAAAGCGCCAGAATCGTGCGCGCTTATGTTTTGAGCACCGATTGCTAGTGCAGAACCAGATGTTTTTTCTAGGCATTGCGAAATAAGTGGTGTGGCTGGAAGAAGAAATAGTTCAACTTCTTCACTTTTAAAACTGCCTAAGCCAATAACTGCTGCATCTAACCATGAGAGCGTTTGAGCTTTATCCATATACATCTTGAGATTTACGCCTACCAATAGTTTGCTTGTACGACTTCCCATCTATTGATCTTTATTTTCAAATTCAGTAATGAGTGCAACTTTTTGTGCCGATGCAGAACTTTCATCAAAATGATATGTGAGCCACTCTTTTGCTAAACGCGAAGCTAATTCAATACCGATTACTCTTTGACCAAAAGTAAGAACTTGTGCATTATTACTGAGAACTAGACGTTCTACTGAATAACTATCGTGGGCCGTGGCCGCGCGAATTCCTTTTACTTTATTTGCAGAAATCGCCACTCCTAGTCCCGT
Source organism: uncultured Actinomycetes bacterium (assembly GCA_903858325.1). Classification (GTDB taxonomy): domain Bacteria; phylum Actinomycetota; class Actinomycetes; order Nanopelagicales; family Nanopelagicaceae; genus Planktophila. Next base: position 271 of record CAIOIJ010000065.1, on the reverse strand, counting down.
ACCGCAAATCAATAGCGCTCTATCTGCTTTCCCATCGGCGATCATCTGCGCAGCAGCAATAGCAACATCTGGATAAGGAGTCTTACTTGTTGCATCAACTCCAACATCTACCACCGACTCAACATTAGTGTCGTTTTGTAATTGTTTCTTTAATATCTCTTTGTATTGGAAACCTGCATCATCGCTTCCGATAACTACTCGAAATTTCTTTGACATATTATTTCCCTTCCAAATAATCGGCGATGCTAGAAATAATCATTGCCAGTGATGT
>CAIOIJ010000064.1 GCA_903858325.1 uncultured Actinomycetes bacterium | reverse complement strand
TCAAGCCGATATCACTCCCGAAATTTTTTCCGCTTCTGTCTAATCCAACGAGATAAGCCCCGCTGACTATGAGTTCGGGAGGTGAAACGCTTAGATTATTTTCACGAGAATCAACCCAGTAGAGATCAATCGTTTCGCCGCTTAAAATTCCTGAAGGTAGATCTGAAGAAGCAACCCTGAGTGGAACAAGTTGGGATGTGCCATAACTTCCATCGTGGCTTATTGCATCTTTAGGGATGAGAGTCTCTGCGGTGATTTTCGAGAGAACAAGGGTGCCAACTGGGTTTTCCATCTTCTCCAAATATGAAGTCGCACTTCGACCTAAAGTAAATTTTGAAATAGAGACATCGTTGGTAGATATGAGTGCTCCAGGAAGCAAAGTATGTTTACTGATCCAGTACTGATTGCCTCTATTTGATGTGGCAGCTAAAACAAAGGCTGACAAGAATGATGCAATTACTAATGTGATTGCTAGTGGCAGACGTGACGGAGATTTTTCTTTATAAGTGACCATGCGGGCTACTCAATAGGTACAACCGACAAATCAAAATACTTTATCCACACTCAGCCAAAAGTATGAGTCGATCTCATCCTTTTGGCTGATTCCAAAGCACGGAATTTCCATAATTCTGAGCTCTATGACAACTCAACTCTATTTTGACGAACTTCCAACATACAAGAGCGTGACTCTTGAACCAGCCCCCATTGTTCATTCAGATTTTTGGGATCACCCTGTGCTCGATCTCTTTCAACCAACTGTTGTAGAGGTTGTTGCACAAAAGGCATTTCTCTTTCGCACACCGTCATCTTTTGGCGAAAATTACGATCCAGATTTTGCGCCACAACCAACATCGGCATCCGAATTACCCGAACTTCATACGTGGACTCTCAAATTTGTGGTCAGTGTTCTAGAAATTTGGGCGGGGAAAAGACAGCCTGCACAGTTAGCCAGGTGGTGTCATCAAAAGATATATGCAGAACTCACAAGAAATGTTGGAAGTCAGAAAGAAGTTGGACGAGTAAGAGCGCTGCATCAGAGTGAACCACTCGATGGCATATGCGAATCAACCGTGACGGTGCGATATGGCGGCAGACTTCGCTCTCTAGTTATTAGATTCGAAGGTATTGATAAGCGATGGTTATGTACTGCACTGACTCTTTTGTGAGTTACTGAGCAGCTCCATGACAACGCTTATATTTCTTGCCTGATCCGCAAGGACATGGAGAGTTTCTTCCTACGTCACCAGTTGTACGCACACCATTTTCATCTGCAGCGGTGTACTGAAGCGCATCAACTTGAGCAGGTTTGCTCTCTAAACCCTTGGCGTTCACAGTTTCATTTGATTCAACTGTAACTTCTACATTGAAGAGAAGCGCTGCAATCTCTTCCTTAATTCCATCCATCATTGCGGCAAAGAGGTCGAAGCCTTCGCGCTGATATTCAACTAGCGGATCACGTTGCGCCATTGCGCGCAGACCAATACCTTCTTGCAAGTAATCCATCTCGTAGAGATGTTCACGCCACTTGCGGTCTAGAACAGAGAGCAAAACCTTGCGCTCGAGTTCGCGCATGACTTCTGCGCCTAAAGTTTCTTCGCGTGAAGCATATGCCGCTGCAACATCTTCTGTAATTCTTGCAATTAGGAAATCAGCGTCGAGGCCAGCACGGCTTCCCGCAGCTTTCTCTGCATCCTCGACAGTGATTGACACTGGGTAAATAGATTTGAGTGCATTCCAAAGTTTCTCGAGATCCCAATCTTCGGCATAGCCTTCGGCTGTTTCTGCATGTACATATGCAATAAGGGTTTCATCAACAAACTCAGCGATTTGATCCTTAATATCTTTACCTTCTAGAACTAAACGGCGTTCGCCATAAATTACTTGGCGTTGACGATTCATGACATCGTCATATTTCAAAACATTTTTACGCATTTCAAAGTTTTGAGCTTCAACTTGAGTCTGAGCTGAACGAATTGCATTGCTCACCATCTTTGATTCAATTGGTGAATCTTCAGGAATTCCAGCTGCTGACAAGAAACGTTCTACCATTCCAGAATTGAAACGGCGCATGAGTTCGTCTTGAAGCGATAAGTAGAAGCGAGATTCACCAGGATCACCTTGACGACCAGAACGGCCGCGCAACTGATTATCAATTCGACGTGACTCGTGACGTTCGGTACCAAGAACATAAAGGCCACCGAGTGCAATGACATCTTCGTGGCCCGTCTTTACTGCTTCTTTCTGTCGTGCAATTTCAGTTGGCCAAGCAGCTTCGTATTCTTGTGCGTTATCAACTGGTGAAATTCCTCGGCGCTGTAATTCGTAATCTGCCATGAATTCTGGGTTACCACCGAGCATGATGTCGGTACCACGACCTGCCATATTTGTCGCAACAGTTACTGCGCCACGTACACCTGCGCGCGCAATAATTGCAGCCTCACGTTCGTGGTGCTTCGCATTGAGAACCTCGTGAGGAACTCCTGCTTTGCGAAGATATCCAGAAAGTTCTTCAGACTTTTCAACGCTTACTGTTCCAACTAAAACTGGCTGTCCTTTACGGTGACGTTCGACAATATCTAGCGTCAATGCAGCAAATTTTCCTGCTTCAGATTTGTAAACGAGATCAGCTTGGTCTAAACGAACCATCTCGCGATTTGTAGGGATTGGAATAACTCCCAATTTATAAATTTGATGAAATTCTGATGCCTCGGTACTAGCAGTACCAGTCATACCTGAAAGCTTTTGGTAAAGACGGAAGTAATTCTGCAAAGTGATAGTTGCAAGAGTTTGGTTCTCGTCCTTGATCTCAATGCGTTCTTTGGCTTCAAGGGCTTGATGTAGGCCTTCGCTATAACGGCGGCCAGCAAGCATGCGACCTGTGTGCTCATCAACGATAAGGAGTTCGCCATTCATTACAACGTAATCTTTATCGCGTTTAAAAAGTTCCTTGGCGCGAATTGCATTGTTGAGGTAACCGATCATTGGAGTATTGGCAGCCTCATACAAATTCGTAATCTTGAGCATCTCTTCAACGCGAGTTACGCCTTCTTCAAGAACCGATGAGCTCTTCTTCTTCTCATCAACTTCATAGTGAACATCGCGCTGTAACTTAGCAACAAGGTTTGCAAATTCTACGTACCACTTAGTTGCCTTGTCGGCAGGACCGCTAATGATCAATGGGGTACGCGCTTCATCAATGAGAATTGAGTCAACTTCGTCGACAACTGCAAAGAAATGCTCGCGCTGAACACATTCCTCTAAACTCCACGCCATATTGTCGCGAAGGTAATCAAAACCAAATTCATTATTTGTTCCATATGTGACATCTGCTCCGTAAGCTTCACGGCGCTCAGCAGGTGACATGTTGGCAAGAATCACGCCAACTTTGAGCCCCAAGAATCGATGAATACGACCCATCCATTCGCTATCGCGTTCTGCTAGATAATCATTAGTTGTAACAACATGCACACCTTTTCCGGCAAGTGCGTTGAGATATGAAGGAAGAGTTGCAACGAGAGTCTTACCTTCACCTGTTCTCATTTCAGCAATATTTCCGCGATGCATTGCAGCGCCACCCATAAGTTGGACATCGTAATGACGTTGGCCAAGGGTTCGTTTTGCAGCTTCGCGAACTACAGCAAATGCTTCAGGCAATAAATCATCGAGTGATTCGCCTTGATCAACGCGAGATTTAAAGATTGAAGTTTGATTACGTAATTCATCATCGGATAATGCAGAGATGCGAGGTTCTTGCGCATTGACTAGCGTTACGAGTTTTGCAAGGTCACGAAGCTGACGTCCTTCTCCTGCACGCAAAATTCGATCGAAAAACGCTGGCATAAACCTCACCTTTTCTAATCTCATGGCCCTCTTTGGCTCCATGAGGATCAACCCTCCTATCGTAGGGGTTGGGCGACACAGGCGGTAATTGCCGCCGAAACCTTTAGCCCGCATGCGGAAAGTGCCCGTCGAGCCTCTCGCAATGTAGAGCCAGTTGTGACCACATCGTCAATCAAAACAATATCCCCGTAAATTCTCGCAATTTTTTCAACTCCAAATGCACCAACCAGATTCATTTTTCGCTCCTTAGCATTAAGCCCACTTTGGTCGCGTACACGCCGTTGATGAAAGAGAATGTTGGAATAAGAAAGATTCAATTCTTTACATAGATACTCCATGAAATTTCGGCCGCGTACTCTTTGTGAACTTTTCGATGAGGGCATCGGAACAAATGTGATATTTGAAATATTTCCCAAATAGTTTTGCAGAATATGATCTAAGGCATCGATTATTAAATGATCGGCAGAACTCTGATTTCCTTCTTTCGCTGCTACCAATATACGTGCAGCTATCGGTGAATACAGAACGGAAGAAGTTACAACTAAATCTGCGACATGCGTTTTATATACATGGGGATGCCATGAAAGTCGACACTGTGAACAGATGGTAGGACCTAACGCCGCACACCCAATGCATCGCTGTGGAAAAATGAGTTGAGAAAATTCATGTACATATTTCATGCCGAACTATTTCAAACGATAAGGATTGCTTTACCTACTTCAAAAAGAATGTGGATACTAGATAGTTGGTTTGAGTGTTATCAATCGTGCTTCAATACTCGATCCCTCTTTACGTGGAAGTGTGAGTACAAAGTGAGCACCATAGAGAGGACGACCCCATGCTTCTAGTTCACCGTTGTGTAAGCGAGCATCCTCTAAGGCAATTGATAGCCCAAGACCAGTTCCTCCACGCACGCGCGCTCTAGATGGATCAGCGCGCCAGAAACGATCGAAAACGCGACTCAATAGATGGGGTTCGATTCCGATTCCGTAATCACGCACACCTACTGCAACATCATTTTCGGTATACACAATTGTGACTTCTATTGGCTTGCCTTCAGCATGATCAATTGCATTTGTAAGAAGATTACGCAGAATTCGTTCAACTCTACGAATATCGGCGTTGAGCATGATTGTTTCATCGGGGACTAAGAGAATCATCGAGGTTGAATTTTCAGATGCAACTAAAGCTAAATCTTCAATACAGCGCTTAGCTAAAGTAACAATGTCGAAGTCAACGCCTTCGAGAACTGCCACCTCGGCATCAAATCGACTTACCTCGAGCAGATCCTCAAGAAGGCGTTCAAATCTGTCTAGCTGAGCAACTAGTAACTCTGCAGAGCGCGAGACATTCGGATCAAAAGTTTCGCGAGCCCCATGAATAATTTCTGAAGCCATTCGAAGAGTAGTAAGTGGCGTGCGAAGCTCATGGGATACATCAGATACAAAACGTTGCTGTACTCGCGAAAGGTTCTCAAGTCTTGCAATCTGTTTTTGTAATGACTCAGCCATTTCATTGAATGCATTTCCGAGAGTGGATATTTCATCCCGCGTATGTACATCCATTCTTTGGTGGAAGTCACCGCTTGTAAATTCTGTCGCAATCCGCGCAGCTTCACGAACAGGTCGAACTACCTGCCTAACAACGAGCCAGGTAATCAAGCCGATGAGAAGCAAGAGCGCAAAGCCCGTGAGCAAGAGTGAGCTACGAATTAGTTCTAACGTTGTATTTTGATTCGCCAAAGAGATTAGAAGGTACATCTCATATTGACCTGCATTTGGCACTTTGACCTTATCGCCAAGGATTATTACAGGAGTCGAAGAATTTCCAGGATAAGCAAAATATGAATACGTCCATTTGAGTTCAGAAGATTTTCGAACTTTGATTTTAAGTCTTTCCGGAATCGAATCTTCTTTCAAGAATTCAGACTTGATCTCGTAATCAAATTTTGTATCTGGCTGACCTGGAGTCTTTTGGAAAGCAATCTGTCGTGCATTACCTGTTGTTCCTATACTTGTTGCAGATGTAATGACATCGTTTATTACTGAACGTATAACTGATTCGGGCTCGCCTTGAGCCAGAGCTAAGCGATATTGGGCATTGAAAAAAGTAGAACGAGCTTCAATAATTGCTGAATCAAGGTTTACTTGCTTTACACCTTTTGAAAGTTGATTATTGAGTGCGGATCCAGTGAGCCAAACAACCGATAAAGAAAGCAATACCGTCGAAAGAATCACACGAAAAGCTAGAGAGCTACGAAGTCGAAAGCCCACTCTTTGCATTTTATGAATGTACCAATGCTCCTGCTTTGTAACCAACTCCGCGCACCGTCACGACAATTTCGGGGTTTTCAGGATCATGCTCAATTTTGGAGCGTAAGCGTTGAACGTGAACATTGACCAAACGTGTATCTGTTGAATGGCGATAACCCCAAACTTCGCTCAAAAGCGCATCACGTGTAAATACGCGCCCTGGCTCTTTAGCAAGGGCAACAAGAAGATCGAACTCTAAGCGAGTCAACGAAATAACTTTATTTCCCC